>DATJVT010000144.1:0-4022 GCA_035501695.1 Terriglobia bacterium
CAAGAGTAATCGCCGGATTTGCAAGGTGACGATAGAGCACAAAATAGCCCCACTCTTCGAGGTCGATTGTCACTGGCGAGTGGGATGCCATTCATGAAGCGAATTCGGCAAATCTTTCTGGGCACGGTTTTGATCGTAGCCATCCAAGCGACGAGGGAGTTTGGCCAGACTGGGAACACTCCACCCACGCCGCAAGGGCCGCCTGCCGCAATTTCCGCGCCTCAGGCACAGACCTTATCACAACCGCCCGCAGCTTACACACTCACGCCCGGGCGGCGCGCCCAGGCCATTGCCTACTCTCACTCGCTCTATATCTTGTATTTCCTCGGTACCTTGGTTGCGTTAGGCATCTATCTACTCCTGTGGCGGGTGCGATATGCCGTGACCTTGCGAGGCTGGGCGTACAGAATCTCGCGGTGGCACTTCGTCCAGTGCTTGATCTTCGTGCCGCTTTTTGCGGCCACGGTGACCCTGTTGAATTTTCCTCTCGACTACTATTCGGGCTTCGTTCTAGAACACCGTTTCGGCCTCTCCACGCAGGGCTTCGCATCATGGCTGGGCGATTGGGGAAAAGGTCTTGCCATCATCGCGGTGGCTGGCGTCATTGTGACCTGGGTTTTCTACACTGTTGTTCGCCGCAGCCCGCGGCGCTGGTGGTTCTATTTCTGGCTGGCAACCATCCCTCTGGTCTTGGGCTTCATCCTGATTGAACCCTACGCCATCGAACCTCTGTTCTACAAGTTCACTCCTCTTGAGCAGACTCAACCCGCGCTTGTCGAGCGGATCGGAAACATGCTGAAGCACGCCGGCCTGGCGATTCCGCCGGCGCGAATCTTCGAAGTGGACGCCAGTTCGCGCACCAATGCCGTGGACGCTTATGTCTCCGGCCTGGGCGCAAGCAAGCGCGTCGTGGTATGGGACACCACCCTCAGGAAGATGGGGCCGGACGAGTTGCTGCTCGTGCTAGGACATGAGACCGGCCACTACGTCCTCTATCACATTCCCAAGGAATTCGCTCTCGACGAAGCGGTTGCCTTGCTCTTCTTCTTTATCGGATTCTTCGCCGTCAGGTGGCTGGTGGAAAAGGTTGGTCGGCCATATGGAATTGAGGGCATGGGCGACCTGGCCTCACTTCCGCTCGTGCTCGTCGTTCTAACAGTACTCGTATTCCTTTCGGCCCCTATCGTGAATGGCATTTCGCGTCACTATGAACATCAGGCAGACCAGTTTGGATTGGAAGTGGCTTACGGCGTTGTGGCGGATCCCAACGCAGCCGAGATCCGATCTCTCCAAATCCTGGGGAAGGAGGACCTGGCCGACCCGTCTCCCAGTCCCTTTATCAAGTTCTGGCTCTACACCCATCCGCCGCTGGATGAACGAATCCGCTTCGCGGCGGCTTATATGCCGTGGGCGCAAGGCAAAGGGATGGAATTGCTTCCTCGCGAAGGCGATTTTCACCGATTCGAGCTGAAATAGCTCTATGGGCAGCGCGTCCAGCCAGTGGACCTCGGGGTGTCAATCGAAAATCGCCAATTGAAAATCGAGACTGAGTGCGTGCCTTGCAGCCCCTTGCAACGATATGCTAACTTCGTAAGATTGAGGCATCAGAGGAATCTCGGCTAAGCAGAGGCAGGGATGATTCTCACTGTGGCGGGGCGGGCCCCCCGCATCGGCGGGTCAGTCTTTTTAGCCCCCAGTGCTGATATTATTGGAGACGTCGAACTGGCCGAGAACTCGAGTGTTTGGTTCCAGTGCGTCCTGCGGGGAGACATCGAGCCCATTCGCATTGGCGCCAATAGCAACATTCAGGATGGGACCATCATCCACACGATGGCCGGCGCCCCGACCATTGTAGGCGATTGGGTTACAGTGGGTCACCGCGTGGTCTTGCACGGGTGTAAGGTCGGGAATCAGTGCTTGATTGGGATGGGCGCAGTGGTGCTTAATCACGTCGTGGTGGGTGAAGGATCGATCGTGGCGGCCGGCGCCGTGGTTGCGGAGAACACCGTGATTCCCCCGTACAGTCTTTTCATGGGGGTTCCCGCCCGGCGCCGGCGGGAAGTCACGGAGAAAGAACAGGCATTTATCAGGATGCACGCTGACCATTACCTCCAGTACAAAAACGCCTATTTGGCTGAGGCGGCGAAATAATCTCCATGTCCAATCGAATCGAACCTATTCGTTCCGTTAAGGGGACCAGAGACCTGTTGCCGCCGGACACCGGATTGTGGCAGCGCGTCGAGGCCGAAGCGCATCGCGTTTTTGCCGCTTACCACTACGGGGAGATCCGGACCCCCATCCTGGAAGAGACGGCGCTGTTCGCACGTGGCGTGGGCACCGAGACGGACATCGTCATGAAGGAGATGTATACCTTCCGCGACCGTGACGAGGAGTCTCTGACTCTGCGCCCGGAAGCGACCGCTTCCGTCGTCAGGGCATACATCGAGCACAGCCTTTACAACCAGGGCGGCGTGAAGAAACTCTACTATATCGGCCCCATGTTTCGCCGTGAGCGCCCACAGAAGGGCCGCTACCGCCAGTTTTATCAGATCGGGGCGGAGGTGTTGGGGTCGGAAAATCCCTTGGTGGATGTGGAAGTCCTTGAGATGCTGGCGCTGTTTCTGGAGCGCGTCGGAATCCGTGAATACCGGCTCCTGCTCAATTCAGTGGGCTGCCCTAACTGTCGGGCCGCCTATTTGGAAGTATTGCGGTCGGCGCTTCAAGAGGTGAAAGCGGGCATGTGCGTGGACTGCCAGCGGCGGGCGGACACCAATCCTCTGAGGGTGCTGGACTGTAAGGTGGAAGCGGACCAGCCCATTATTGAGAAGCTCCCCAAAATCATCGACCACCTGGACGAGCCTTGCCGCCGGCATTTCGAGCGCGTCACCGGCGAACTCCAGGAGCGTGGCCTCACTTACCAGGTTACGCCGCGCCTGGTACGCGGCCTCGACTACTACACGCGCACGACCTTTGAGATTACCAGTGGCGCCGTGGGAGCTCAGAACGCTGTCGTGGGAGGAGGCCGCTACGACGGCCTTTCCGAGATGTTGGGCGGGCCGCCGACCCCCGGTATCGGCTTCTCCATAGGCCAGGACCGCTTGATTCTGGCCGTCCAAGCCGCGGCAGCGCTTCAGGCGGGAAGCCCCCTGGCAGCTTATATCGTCTGGATGGGCGAATCGGAGCTTCGCCCGGCATCGCGCCTGGTGCGGGAGTTGCGCGCGCAGGGCTTGAGCGTGGAGATCGATTACGACCCCATGAAAATCAAGAAAGCCATGGGCGTCGCCAACAAGCTCGGGGCGCGCTTTGCCGTCATCATCGGCGAAGGGGAGCTGGCCAGCGGCAAATACCAGGTCAAGGATATGGCCTCGGGACAGCAGCAGGAACTGGGACCGGTGGGCATAGCCTCATATTTGAAAGAGAAATTATGAATTATCAATTACAAATTGGGTTATCACGACTTCCTGCGTCCGTGGGATACTTACCCTCATCCATAATTCATAATTCCGAATTCTTAATTCCGAATCGGCGGTGATTGTGAAACTCGACCTTCTTGGCGATCGACAACGAACTCATCATTGTGGCGAGCTCCGCAAAGAGCACGCGGGACAGACGGTTTTTGTGGCGGGTTGGGTGGATGTCCGGCGGGATCTCGGCAATTTGATCTTCCTTGATTTGCGCGACCACACGGGCAAGGTGCAGATCGTCTGTAACCCCGCCGTGAGCGCCGAGGTTCACGATCGGGCGGAGGAGGTCCGCGCCGAATATGTGGTGGGAGTGGAGGGGGAAGTTGTGGCGCGGGCGCCGGAAACCGTGAATCCGCAGCTTGCCACCGGCGAAGTGGAAGTGATGGCGCGCACCTTATTGGTTCTGAATGAGGCCAAAACGCCGCCCTTTCCGATTGAGGACGAGATCAAGACCAGCGAAGAGACGCGCCTGCGTTACCGCTATCTCGACCTGCGCCGCGGACGAATGCAGCGGAATTTGCGGCTACGTCACAGCGCCAGCCAGGTGGTGCGGCATCA
>DATJVT010000145.1:0-7779 GCA_035501695.1 Terriglobia bacterium
ACGTTTGTGCCAGGAGGCGGCCCCGGCGGACTGTGGGTCCTCGTTTGAGATTTTCGCGGGCGACATTTCCCTGACGCAAGATCGCGCGCGCCTGCTGCAAGCCGTTACCGAGCGCTTCGGCTGGATCGACCTGCTGGTGAACAATGCCGGAGTGCCTCCCACTGAGCGCAAGGACCTTCTGGAAGCCACGGAGGAGAGTTTCGGCCGCCTGATCGGCATCAACCTGCGCGGCCCCTTTTTCCTGACCCAGGCGGTGGCCAAGTACTGGCTTGCCAAACTGGCGGAACATGCCGGGCGTCCCCGGCCCAAGATCATCACAATTTCTTCCATCTCCGCCTACACGGCGAGCATCAATCGCGGCGATTACTGCGTAAGCAAAGCGGGACTTTCCATGATGACGCAGCTCTTTGCCGTGCGCCTGGCGGGGGAGGGAATTGGCGTTTACGAAATTCGTCCCGGCATCGTGGCGACGGACATGACCGGCCCCGTGAAGGAAAAGTACGACCGCATGATTGCCGAGGGCCTCACCCCTATCGCCCGGTGGGGAACGCCGGAAGACGTGGGCCGCGCCGTGGTGGCCATCGCGCTGGGCCAGTTCCCGTTCTCGACGGGCGAAGTCATTAACGTGGACGGTGGGTTCCACATCCGGCGGCTTTAGGGAGGGGATAGGTTACAGGTGACAGGTTGTAGGTGGGCGGCGGGATGGCATTCCACCCCGCGCACTGTCCCGGAAGCCAGCGGTACGATCCTGAAGGGACATGAAATCAGAGGCGTTCACGCAGAGTTCGCAGAGCGCCCATGGCCGATGTCATGAGAACTCCATGGCGCAGAGCACACGGAGAAGAGCTTTTCTCTGCTCCCTCTGCGTGAACCGCTTTTCCTGTAGAAGATATGAGGAACGATGATCCGAATCGACCCTGACCTAACCCCCCAAACACTCACCCCACAAATTGAGAAGCTCTTCCAGCTTTCCGCCGCCAAAATCAAAGCCATCGCCAGTGGCTTTGATGCGGCGCTGGGTTCGCCGGTCATTACGGTGCAGGGTTTCTACGTCAGCCGCGACTGGACGGAGTGGACGGAGGGATTCCACTACGGATCGGCGCTTCTCCAGTTTGACGCCACGGGCGAGGCCTGGTTTCTGGACTGGGCCAAAAAGCAGACCGTGGAGCGCATGGCGGCGCACGTGACGCACCTGGGCGTGCATGACCACGGGTTCAACAATGTCAGCACTTATGGAAACCTGCTGCGCCTGGCCACCGAGGGCAGGATCGAAGCGAGCGCATTCGAGAAGCACTTTTACGCATTCGCTCTCAAGGTGAGCGGAGCGGTTCAGGCCGCGCGCTGGGCATCCACCCGCGATGGCCGCGGCTACATTTACTCCTTCAATGGTGCGCAGTCACTCTTTGCGGACACCATCCGGTCCCTGCGTTCGCTGGCCATTGCCCACCGTCTAGGACACGCACTGCGCGGGGAGAACGACCGGCGCATTTCGCTGCTCGACCGCCTGGTGCAGCACGCCGCGGTGACAGCGGAGTTCAACGTCTATTACGGCGAGGGCCGCGACGCCTATGATGTGCCCGGGCGGGTGGCCCATGAATCGATTTTCAATCCCGCCGACGGCGCCTACCGCTGCCCGTGCACCCAACAGGGCTACTCCCCCTTCACTACCTGGACGCGCGCTCTGGCCTGGATCATGTGCGGCTATGCCGAGGAGTTGGAATTCCTCAAAACGGCTTCTGACCGTGAATTGGAGCCGCTGGGCGGAAGAGCCAAGATTGAGACCATGATGCGTCGAGCCGCGCAGGTGACGTGCGATTACTACCTCGACCAGGCCGCCACGGACGGTATTCCTTACTGGGATACCGGCGCTCCCCATCTCGAGAAACTCGGTGACTGGCGTAACCAGCCGAGTGACCCGTTCAACGCTTATGAGCCGGTGGATAGCTCCGCGGCAGCCATCGCCGCGCAAGGATTGTGGAGATTCGGGACGTATTTACTGAGTGCTGAGGACTTCCGTGATGGGACCCCCTCACCCCCGGCCCCTCGCCCCCTTGGGGAAGAGGGGCCGGGGGTGAGGGGGAACGGTCGTGGGGGAGAGCACTATCGCCAGGCCGCTCTCACGATTGCCAGGGCGTTATTCGGCCCGCCCTATCTTTCCACCGATCCCCACCACCAGGGCCTGATTCTCCATTCTGTCTATCACCGCCCGCGCGGATGGGATTACGTCCCGCCCGGGCGGCAGGTGCCCTGCGGCGAATCTTCCATGTGGGGAGATTACCACGCGCGGGAACTGGCGCTGCTGATTCTGCGTGCCGCCAGGAAGGCCTCCTATCTGCGTTTTTTCAATGTCATGGACCCGGGCGAATGACCAGGGGGCGGAGCGGAGCCTTAAGCTTCCTCCCACTGTTTTCTGATATAGGCAAGTGCTCTTGCCAAGGCGGCCTCGGGATTGTCGGTGGGCCGGAACTCCATGTTCAGCCATCCGGAGAATCCCCAGTCCTTCAGGGCGCGAAATCCGGGACGGTAGTCGAAGGGCAGCGAGCCGGGCTCGGTGCGCGCCTGGCCGTCGGCCAGGTGAACGTAGACGGTGTATTTGCCATACTGCCGCAGCGTCGCGGCAATGTCCTTTTCCTCAAGCTGCATGTGGTAGAAGTCGCTGATCAGCTTGAATCCGGGAGCGCCCACGGCTTCAACGAATCCGGCGGCCTGGCTCTGGAGATACATGAAGTGGGTTTCCTTTTGGTTGCACGCTTCCAGCATCAGGTTGACGCCGGTGCGTTGGACGTCGGGCGCCAACTGTTTAAGCTGGATCACCAGCAGGCGTTCCTCGATCTCGCGCGGCGTCATGAGGGGAGAGATGTCCTGAAAGCGGTTGGGACCGAAGGTGGGGACTTCCAGGACGTCGCTCGCTCCCAGCACCTTGGCCATTTCCAGCCTTTTGCGGTCGGTTTCCACCGCCTGGGCGCGCGCCTGGGGGTCAATGTCAATAAGCTTGATGGAGCCGGTAATGGCGCTCACGGCGATGCCGACTCCGGCCAGTTGCTCCTGGATTCTCTCCACCGGCTGGTCCAGCCACTCGCCGCCCAGTTCGATGCCGTCATAGCCAAGTTTCTTGACCAGTTGGGCACGCTCGCGCAGGGTCATCTCGCGAGGCAGGGGAGTGCGCACTCCAAAGCGAACCCTCCCCGCATCCGGGACGGCAGGACGCGCGCCGGCGAGTGTGGCGGCTCCCACCGCCGCGCCGCACGCCGCCAGGAATTCTCTGCGACCTACCGTGACGACTGTTTTCATGGGTTTCACCTTTGAACGAAGTTCCGGAGCTCAGTATGTTTGCCAGCGTCCCGGCTACGCCCTGATTCTATGCGCCTCCGCCGGACAAAACAACATGCCAGCAGAGCGAACAGATTATCACCTTCCGCCGGCGAAGCTGCCCCGAAAGGACCGGGAACCCGATGCGCCCCTATGTCATACTGGCGTGGAGAGGTACCATGATTACAAGGCACAAGCTTCTTTTCTGCTTCGCCCTTATGGCGTTGATGGTTGCACTTTCCAATGGCGCCGCCGAACAACTCGAATACGATTTCGTGATCGGCGGTGCCCGGGTGGTGGACGGCACCGGCGCTCCCTGGATTCATGGCGATATCGGCATTGTGGGTGATCGCATCGCCGCGATGGGCGATTTGCGCGGCGCCACCGCCAAGAGGCGAATTGACGCTACAGGTCTCGTGGCCTCGCCGGGATTCATCGATGTGCAGGGCCAGTCCGAGTTCAATATCCTTGTGGATGGCCGCGCCGCCAGTAAGATCACTCAGGGTGTGACCACGGAGATTACCGGTGAAGGGAATTCCATCGCTCCCCTCAACGACCGCCTGGTTGAAGACCTCCAGGACGAGGCCCGTAAGTACGGTGTGGCCATCGACTGGCGCTCGCTCGACGAGTACTTGCGCCGATTCGACCGCTCCCGGCCCGCTATCAATCTCGGCACATTTGTGGGCGCGGGTGGCCTTCGCACTTATGTCGTGGGGAAGGTGAACCGTCCAGCAACCCCCGCGGAGCTCGACCAGATGCGCCAACTGGTGGCGCAGGCGATGGAGCAGGGGGCCTTTGGCCTGAGTTCCGCTCTCGAATACGTGCCCGACACGTTCGCTTCCACGGACGAACTGGTTGCGTTGGCAAAAGTTGCCCGGAGATACGGTGGGGTGTACTTCACGCATCAACGCTCGGAATCCGACCGTATCTTTCCCTCCCTGGAAGAAGTCTTTGACATTTCGCGGCGCGCCGGCATCTCCACCACGATCTGGCACCTGAAGGCGGCGTACCAGGAGAATTGGGGAAAGATGCCCGAGGTACTTGCGAGAATCGAAGCAGCGCGGGCCAGTGGCCTGGACGTTGCTGCCAGTGTCTATCCCTATACGCGCGCGTCGAACGGCTTGGTGGCCTGTTTTCCCCCGTGGGTTTCCGAGGGCGGCACCAACAAGATGCTGGAACGCCTGAAAGATCCCGCCACGCGAGCCCGTATCCAAAAGGAAATGGATGAGCCCGGCACGGCTTGGGAGAATGAGTGGCGGGGTTCCGGCGGACCGCAGGGAGTGACTCTGATACAGGTCGTAAGCCCGGAGTTGCACCAGTATGAGGGCCAGAACTTCGAGGAGATTGGCCGCCGGATGGGCAAAGATCCTGAAGACGCCGCGATGGACATCGCGCTCGCCGACCGTGGCAACAGTTCGGTGGTTATCGCCATCATGCAGGAGTCCGACGTGCGGGCCGCCGTGTCGAGTCCCTTGCTAACCTACGGGTCGGATTCCGCCGCACAGGCGGAAGATGGTCCGCTGAGCGCCACCAAAGCTCACCCCAGGGCTTTCGGAACCTTTCCCCGCATTCTGGCGGAATACGTTCGGTCTGAGCACACCATGTCGATGGAAGAAGCCATCCGCAAGATGACCTCGCAGGCGGCAAGCCGGGTGGGAATTACCAATCGCGGCATTCTGCGGCCGGGTATGATGGCGGATATCGTGGTCTTCGATGCGTCAGAGGTGAGGGACGTGGCCACCTACAACGAGCCGCTGCACTATTCGGTGGGAATCAAACACGTTTTCGTCAACGGCAGGCCCGTGGTTCTTGATGGCAGCATTACCGCCGAGCGGCCGGGTAGGGCGTTGCGGGGGCCGGGATGTCGACCCTTCTAACTTGACGCCGGTTGTCCGTTGGCAATCGACGGACTGGACGCGGTCCGGTCAATTAACTTGCGCACCTGGGTCAAGAGGTCGGACATGGTGAAGGGCTTCTGGATGTAGGCGCTCATCACGTTCCAATGGCGCATGATCTGGTCGGCATAGCCGGACATGAAGAGTACGGGCACGCCGGGGAACTCCGCATTGAACTTCTCTGTCAAATCCACTCCTCCCATCATGGGCATGATGATGTCGGTCAGCAACAGATGGATGGGCCCGGGATGATTGCGGGCCGCGGCAAGAGCGGCTTCCCCGTCGGGTGCTTCCAGGACGGTGTAGCCCTGGCGCTCCAGGATCTGCCGCGTGTATCTCCTGACCCCCGGCTCATCTTCGGCCAGCAGAATGGTTTCTGATTCGGGTGCAGGCGCCTCCGTCCGGACGGCGGTGGCAGGAGGAGTCTCGAGAGGATGGTGTGGGAACACCAGCCTGAAGGTCGTGCCTCGTCCCGGCTCGGTATCGACACGGATGGCTCCGCCGCTTTGGTTAACGACGATTCCGTAAACCGTTGCCAATCCGAGTCCCGTGCCTTTTCCGTGCTCTTTGGTGGTGTAGAAGGGCTCAAAAAGGTGGGACTTCACTTCCGCCGACATGCCCGTGCCGGTGTCCGTCACCGAGAGCACCACATACTCCCCGGGGCTGAGGTCGAGCTGGCTCTGCGCTGGGTCGGCCGCCGTGAGGCGGGAAGATTCGATGAGCACCTTCCCGCCGGACGGCATGGCATCCTTGGCGTTAACAGCGAGGTTCATCAAGACCTGCCCTATTTGCCCGGGATCGGCGCGGAATGCGCCAGTTTGCTGGTCCAGAGACAAGACCAGCTCAATATTCTCCCCTAATATTCGGCGCAACATGCCCTCGTAATCAGTTACTAAATCGTTCACCGCGATGGTCTTGGGTTCGGAGACCTGCCTTCGGGTGAAGGATAGCAGTTGGCGGGTCAAGCTGGAGGCTCGCATAGCGGCTTTGGAGAGTTCCTCCATGGAATCCCAGTTTGGGTCCTGGGGGTTCAAGTCGGCCAGAACCATATGTGCATAACCGTTGATTATAGTCAGGAGATTATTGAAATCGTGGGCTATGCTGCCAGCCAGCCGTCCCATGGTTTCGAGTTTCTGGGATTGCAGGAGCTGCTGTTCCAGCCGCTTCCGCTCCGTGATATTCAGCGTCACGCCCACAAAACGGACGGGTTGGCATTCGGCATCGAAGAACACCTGCCCGCGGCTGGTAAGCCAGCGTTCCTCGCCATCCTCCAGTCCCACGGACCTGTATTCATTGGCATAACTGCCGCCATTGTCATAGCGCAAGGCGTTTTGCACGGTTTCCTTGACGCGGTCGCGGTCGGCGGGATGGACAGCGTTCAGGAACGTGTCATAGGTGACTTCGGCTTGGGCGGATACTCCAAAGTGCTGCCGGGCGAACTTCGACCAGATCAGTTTGCCCGACGGAGGGTAGAAATCGAACGTACCCAATTGGGTGGCTTCCATAGCCAGGGCCAAGCGTTCTTCGCTGGCTCGTAGTTCTTCGACAGCCTGTCGGCTTTCCCGCCGGGCTGCGGATTCCACCAACTCCCGCTCGACAGCCGGCACTAGTCGCGCCAGGTTGTTCTTGGTGATGTAGTCATGGGCTCCGGACTTCATCATCTCGACGGCAGTGTCCTCGCCCATCCGGCCGGACAAGACGATGCAGGGAATATCATGGCCGCACTCCTGCAGGATGCGGAGCGCGCCGGGCGCATCAAAACCAGGTAGGTGGTAATCCGCAAGTATCAGGTCCCAGGCTGGATCTTCCAACGCTTGGCGCAAGCCTTCCGCGTCTTCCACCCGATGGCAAAAGATATCGAAACCGGCCTGCTTCAGGAGGCGCTGGACGAGTTCTGCGTCACTCTCGGAGTCCTCGATTTGCAACAACCGTAACGGTTTACCCATTTAGATTCACCTCACATCGGGCGGGGCCTCATTCAAGGCCAGCCAATACAACCCCAACTGTGTCACAGATCGGGCGAATTGTTCAAACTCCACCGGTTTGCGTATATAACTGTTGGCCCCCCGGTCATAACCGGCGGCGATGTCCCGTTCCTCTCCGGAGGACGTAAGAATGACCACCGGCATTCGCCGGGTGACGGCCTCGGAGCGGATTCTCCGCAGCACATCCAACCCCGAGACTTTGGGTAGCTTCAGGTCCAGCAAGGTGAGGGCGGGGCAAGCCGAAGCGTCGCGGCCGGCGTAGGCACCCCCCCCGTAGAGATAATCCAGGGCTTCCTGGCCGTCAGAAGTGACAACCAGAGGACCGCGGATGTGACCTTTATCCAGCGCGCGCTTGGTGAGCTCGATATCACTGGGATTGTCTTCGACGAGCAGAATGGTTTTTCCTCTCATGCCTTATTATTAACTCCCAAAGTAAAATAAAACGTAGCCCCTTCCCCCACCCGCGCCTCAGGCCAGATCTCTCCACCGTGCCGGTGAATTACCCTTTGAACCGTCGCCAAGCCGATGCCCGAACCGGGGAACTCCGTCGGCTTGTGGAGGCGCTGGAAGGGGGCGAATAACGTGCTGGC
>DATJVT010000146.1:0-23708 GCA_035501695.1 Terriglobia bacterium
GACGGTTTGTTGCGGAAAGATGAGGCGATTTTTCGACGAGTGAGCCGAAGCGCCTGCCCCGCTTCGCCCCAAAGCCCTGCCCTTGACTTCCTGCCCGACAGGCAATGCCGGCGGCCCCTGGCCCCCGCGTGACACACTACCTCACATCGCCTATCGGCTGATTCGGCAAACGGGGTGAAGCCGGTCGGCAGCCGGAAACCGCCGCCTCATGTTTCTGCAATCTCGTGACACAGCCACTCCTGGCTGTGCCCAAAAATCCTGCCGGGCCGCTGCCCGGCAGCCCCTTGCCCCCGCGTGACACACTATCTCTTATCGGTTATCGGCTGAATCTGCGAGCGGGATGAACCGGAATGGACGAACACCCTCACCCGAGCGTGACACACTACCCCACATCGTCTATCGGCTGAAGTTGAAAACCCGATGAGCGGAAAGCCGCTTCGACAAAAAGTCCGACGCTGGGACGTTTAGCCGCGTCCAGCCGCACTGAAGGGCACTTTCGGGCACCTGCGCGCGGGCGAGGCTTAAAACCTTTTTTCCCGGCTGCACGCTGCCGCCATCGCGGCGGGAGCGAGGTTCAACAAGGCGATCAGGATGGCGGTACGCAGGAACCCGTAGACGGGAATCAGCAGAAGGCTCAGGGCCAGGGCGCCAGCGCAGGCGCCGGCGAGGTCCAGAGCGTAGAGCACTCCGGGGGAGCCCTCATCGGCAAAGTAGATGCGGCTGGCCAGCAGGAACTGAAATCCGCCCAGCAACCCTGCCGCCAGTGCCAGCGCCGGAAACAAAACGTCGCTCGCGGCACGTTGCCCCCACGGGCTGGCCACCCGTCCGAGCTGAACCAGCAGTCCATAGAATAGCAAAGGCGATGAAGCCAACAGGATTTGCAGTCCCGCCAGTCGACGCAGATCCCGGCACCCGGAAACAGACCCAGAGGCCGACTTCCAGACCAGCGCCCACCCGGCTCCCAACGCCAAGCCGACCATGAACAACGCCACGAGGATCGTCAGCTCGTGGTAGACGTATCCGTATAGTGCCTGGAAACCCAATAGCAGCAACATTTCCAGTCCCAGCTGCGTAAAGCCTGTCGCCGCCACCGCGAAGGCCGCAGCCCTCCCCGCCCGCGCCGCGGCCTTCCCCCCCTGCCCGCCGGACGGGGAGAGGCTTTTACCTACGACAGCCGGGGTGGCTTTTCCTTCGGGGCCCGAGGGAGCAAGTGTCTGCCCACCCGTCGGCCACAACCACAGCAGGAGAAGCGACCCGGCCAGCGCCATTCCGCATCCGGCCAGCAGACGCCGGAAACTCAGGGCCGCCAGCCCCTCAAACCACCGCGCGAAACCCGGGCGGAAGCGGGCGCTCCAGAGCACGACATCGAAGTAATAAGCCACTGGAGCGAAATCGCGATTCACCGGCGTCGAGGCCAGCGGCGCGATCTGGAGTGCCAAGTCCTGCATGCGGTCCGGGGACATCCGGAATGGGATGAAGTATTCCCGCACATACTGGGTGTGCAGACGGCGTTCCCGCAAGCGGCGGACGAGTTCCTGCGGGTCGGCTGCCAGCGTGCCGGGGCGAGTCGCGGCGAAAAAGTGCACCGTTTCGCCGGGAATGGCGATGGCCTCCGGGAAAACTTCCCGCAGAGTGCGGTTCAGGCAGCGGAGGAAATCAGCCTGTTCCTCGCTGATGTAATTCTCCGACGCGGAGACCTGAAATGACAAAATGCCCCCCCGGCGCAGTCGGGCGGCGGCCTCACGGTAGAACTCCTCGGTGTAGAAGCGGTTAAGCTGAGCGGTGTGAGGGTCGGGCAAATTAACTATAATGACATCGAAGAAATCTGGGGTGTTCTTGACAAAAAGTCGCCCGTCGATCGCATGGGTGTGCACAATTGGGGTCTGCCGCGTCAAAGGCCAGCTCCTCCCAAAGTGACGCGCCCCAATTTCAAGAATCATAGGGTCAAGTTCGACGTAGTCCACCTGCTCCACGCTGGGATGAGTAAGCACCTCCGCCGCGCTGCCGTTCACCCCTTCGCCGATCAGCAGAACGCGGCGGGGGTTGGGATGTTCCAGCAAGGCATAGTGCACCGCTTCCTCCGCCGCTGCGGGATCGGGGACCGTCATCACGATCAGGCCATTCTCAAACAGGCTGCGGCTCGCGCCGTTGTCCACCACCGCCAGGCTGCCGTATACGGAGTTCTGCGCCGCCACTAGATGGAACCCACGCCAGAGCCATTGGAGCGAAAGAGGTTGAAGTACGTAGGGAGTGATCAGAATAGCAGCCGCCAGCCCGACAAGGCATGGTCCCAAAAGGCGCGACCTGGTGGTAAGAAGGGCCCAAGCCGCCAAGAGATTCAGCACGCCCAGCAAGGCTATAATCTCAAACGGGTTGGCGAGTTTGACCAGAGCCAATCCAGCGATGACGCCGCCCACTCCGGACCCCGCCGCCTCGAGCAGGTACACGACACCTGTGGCCGCGACCGTAGAAGCGCCACTCATGCCCGCGAAAAGCCGGCTGCCCGCCGCAAATAGCCCCCCGGAGAGTACGCAGAACAAGCTCAGGGTGACGAAGGAGGTGAGGAACATCGGTACGGGCCCGAGTATTTCTCCTGGCACGGATTGGCAATAAACCTTGCTGGCCCTGGCGGCCAACAATGTCAGGGGCAGAGCCAAAGCCACCATCACTTGCAGGCCCGCTACGAGTTTTTGCGGCTCCCTGGTGCGCATCGCCCATCGTCCCACGAGGCTCGAGCCGAGGGCCGTCCAAAGAAGCCAGTTGGCAAGCATCACTCCCAGCGCCAGCTCGTTGCCATAGAAGACCACCAGTAACTCGCGCATCAGCACGACTTGGGCGATTACCGCGGTGAAGCCGATAAGCCCTAAGACGAGGCTGAGATTCCAAGGGGCGCCGGTTGCGTGCCCGACCGTTCTTTGGAAACTGGTTTGCTCGCTCATTCCAATGGAGAAGTGGGCAATACGGTTGCCAATGCCAGCGATCCCTTTGGTAACCGGATTGACCGCCCGAAATCTCAAACATGGCGAATGCTCGGCAGAAACCCGAAGGCTTGAATTCAACCGCCACTCCCCGGCGCGAGGCACTATTACGGCTCCTGCGCGTGGGAGGTTTGAGTGGCGCTACAGCGGCGGCCGCGCTCTGGCTGCGGGGCCGCAGTCGCCGGCCAGAAGAAGAAACGCCGCTATTGCTCGCCCGCCATTCGACGGTGACCGCCGACACAAACTATCCGGAAATTGTGATTGCGCAAGGCGACGATCCGCGCAGTCTGGTCAGAAAGGCGCTAGAGCGATTGGGTGGAATCCGCCGCTTCATCGCACGCGGGGACGTGGTGGTGATTAAGCCCAATATTTCATGGGACCGCACCCCGGAGCAAGCCGCCAATACCAATCCCCAGGCCGTGGCAGAGATGGTACGGGAGTGCCTGGACGCCGGCGCGAAGAGGGTGATCGTCACCGACGTAAGTTGCAATGAACCGCATCGCTGTTTTCAACGCAGCGGGATTGCCGCTGCCGCAAGCGCGGAGGGCGCGGAAGTTATTCTTCCGGAGGAGAATCTCTTTCGCCCGATCAACCTGCGCGGAGACGTTCTGGGCGAATGGCCCGTCCTCGAACCCTTCGTCGCCGCCGACAAGCTGATCAATTTTCCCGTGGCCAAGTCGCACGGCTTGACGGGCGTGACCCTGGGTATGAAAAATTGGTATGGAATTCTGGGAGGGGCGCGCAACCGGCTTCACCAGCGTATCCACGAAAGCCTGGCCGATTTGGCGGACGCCATGCGGCCCACGCTCACGCTGATCGACGCCTACCGCGTGCTCATCCGCAACGGTCCCACGGGCGGCAGCCTGGATGATGTGCTTCTAAAGAAAACACTGGTGGCAGGAACGGATCCCGTGGCTCTCGATGCATATGTCGCCAAGGCTTATTGGGGTTTCGAACCCGGCCAGTTGCGCTTCTTGAAGCTCGCTCAGGATCGGGGATTAGGGAAAATGGATTTCGCCGGGGTCCGGACGGAAGCGGTCAGCGTATAGTTCAATTGATCCACCCGCCTCCCTCCTCTCCATTCTCGTCATCCTCGGGCTCGTCCAACGGCGCTTGGGCCATAGCCATAGCCTCATTGGCGGCCTCGGCAATGTCTTCATCGCGTGAGTAGGCCAGTTCCGCCAGAATCTCTCCTGCTTCCTTAGGGCGGATGCTGCCGACCGCTTCGATGGCAGCCATCAGCAGGGGCTTGGGAGTCGCCGGATTCTCGATTAATTTGACAGCATGAGGCCAGGCAGCGTCCAGTTCCCAGTTACCGGCCGCCCGAATGGCCTGAAAGTGAATTTGGGGATCGCCGCTGTCCAAGGCCGCCAAAATCTCGCTCTCGAAACCTCGAACGTAACCCATCGCAAAAACCGCCGTCAGCACCCAGTCCTTGTCACGGCTTGCATAAGCGGACTTGATCGCATCCGGCAGCCAATCCTGGCGGGACCGGACCGAAGCTTCCAGGGCCTTCCGCCGCACGTCCTTGGGATTGCTGTCATCGAGGTAAACCCTGCGCAGCGAATCCTGAATATTCCGGAACATCCCGAGGGAGATAGGGACACTCTCCGCATCATCAAATCCTTCATCGTCGAGCAGTTCCATGTCGCCCTGCTCAAGCACCGGCCCCAGGGCGATGGCCACCGTTGCGCGCAGGTCTTCAGGTTCGTCACTCTTGCCAACGATCCCAACCAGGGCACCCGCCAATTCGTCATTCATCACGACGAGTTCACCCGCCAACTCAGCGGCGACAAGTCGATCATCCGGATCAGATTGCTTGTCAGACAGAATTCCCAGAAGGATTGTGCCGGCCTTTTTGGGCCACTCCCACGGAGGTGTTTTGAGCAGATGCTTGAGATCCATGTGGCACCTCTGAGACTCGGCGCGCCGGGATTGGTCTTCCGGCTCCGCAGTTCGTCGCGGACGGGTAAAACAGAGCCGCGAACCTGACCGCGACCGGTGGAAAGTAACCCCTGACCGCGGCAGCGCCGGGGCATTTCCCCAGGCATCAGATCTGTGCTACGCCCCTGAGCCGAGCTTCTTCTGTAACTCCGCAACCCACCGTTCGGCCCGCGCGATCTGTCGCGCTACCTGCCGGGGTGCCGTGCCGCCGGTCACATTTCGCCGCGCAACGGAGCGCTCCATGGATGTGGCCGCATCTCGCAGGCCGGCATTCCAGCCTGGCAATAAACGCGTCCACTCCGCCGCAGTTAAATCCTCAAAAGTCTTGCCCTCGGCTGCGCAGTGCCGTACCAGCCTGCCCACCTTCTCATGCGCGTTGGCGAAAGGCACGCCGCGCCGGACCAGTTCATCCGCCAAGTCTGTAGCAGTCAGGAACCCGAGCCGGGTCATGGCCCCCATACGCTCAGGATGAACCCGCAAGGTGGCGGCAACGCGAGCCGCGATCGTCAGGGCTGCAAGGGTTAAGTCCACACCGGAGAACACGGCGGCCTTATCTTCCTGCAAGTCGCGATTGTACGCAAGTGGGAGGCCTTTGATCAAAGCCAGCACGCCGGTGAGCCTGCCAATCAATGTTCCCGCCCGCCCCCGGATCAATTCCAGAGAATCGGGATTTTTCTTCTGTGGCATCAAGCTGCTGCCGGTTGAATAGGCGTCGTCCAACTCCAGGTAACCAAATCCCGGCGAGGAATAGATGATTCCATCCTCCGCCCAGCGGCTGAGGTGCACCATGCACAAGGCACACGCAAAGAGCAACTCTGCGACGCCATCGCGATCGCAGGTCACGTCCACGCTGTTACGGGCCACGCGCGAGAAACCCAGGTCCCGCGCCAGGCGTTCGCGGTCAACGGCAAAGGTGGTTCCCGCCAGGGCGCCCGCGCCCATGGGGAGCTCATCGGCGCGCGCGCGGCACTCCTCCAACCGAGTCAAATCGCGGCGGAACATCTCAAAGTAGGCAAGCAGGTAATGCGCAAAGAGAATGGGTTGGGCAGGCTGAAGGTGGGTGTAACCGGGCAGAATCAGGTTCTGATGCCGCCGTGCCTGCACGACCAGCGCGGAAAGCAGGCCGGCAAGGGCGCCTTCCAGTTCGAGCGACGCGTCCTTCAGGTACAAGCGTATCTCTGTGGCTACCAGGTCATTCCGGCTGCGCCCGGTGCGCAGCTTTCGCGCCACACCACCGACCCGCCGCTCGAGCTCGGCTTCGACCCAGGTGTGAACATCCTCCGCCGCCTGCCCCTCGGCCCAACCGGCGTTGCGCTGAACCTTGCGGCACAACTGTTCCAATCCCGCGGAGAGACGCGCCGCCTCATCGGGCTTTAGGACGCGCGCGGCGCGCAGGGCTTTCACATAGGCTTGATTGACGCGGAGATCATATAGAATGAATCGCTGGTCGAGGGAGAATGACTCGGAGAAACTCTCGAACTGCGGGTCGCGCCGGCCGGTGAACCGCCCCCCCCAGAGCTTCATGCCTTCTTCCCCCGCGTCGGTTTCGCTTGCCGTTTCTTGCGCAGCGCGGCCTCAATCCGCAGGGGCAGTCCCAGGATATTAATGAACCCGGCGGCGTCCTTCTGATCGTAGTCCGCGCCCATCACGAAGCTGCCGATGCTGGTGTCATAGAGCGAGTAAGGCGATTCGCGATCCAGCACCCGGACATTGCCCCGGTAGAGGCCCAGGGTTACTCTCCCCGTCACGTTGCGCTGGGTGGAATCCACAAAGCTGTCCAGCGCCTCGCGCAATGGCGTAAACCACTGCCCATAATAAACCAGCTCAGCATATCGCAATGCCACATGTTGCTTGTAGTGGAGCGTTTCACGGTCCAAACAGAGCGCCTCCAGCTCGTGGTGGGCGGCATAGATCAGGGTGCCGCCCGGAGTCTCATATGCCCCATGGGATTTCATCCCCACCAGCCGGTTCTCCACCAAATCGGTCCTGCCCACGCCATAATGCCCGCCAATTTCATTGAGCGTTTCGACCAGCTTGACGGGCCTCAGGCGCTTGCTATTCACCGCCACGGGCACCCCGGCTTCGAAGGCAATGGCTACCGAGCCCTCTTCGTTTGCCGCGTTCCGCGGACTGGAGGTGAGCTTCCATGCGTCCTCGGGTGGCTCGCCCAATTTAGTTTCCAGCGGTCCACCTTCATGGCTGAGGTGCCAGAGGTTCTGGTCCCGGCTGTAAAGGTCCTTCTTGGTGACCGGCACGGGGATGCCGTGACGCTCCGCGTATTGCAGAGCGTCTTCGCGCGACTTGATGCTCCACTCGCGCCACGGAGCGATGACGCGCAGATGGGGCGCCAACGCCTTATAAGCCAGTTCGAACCGGACCTGATCGTTTCCCTTCCCCGTGCACCCGTGCGCCACGGCGTCGGCGCCCTGCTCCAGAGCCACCTTCACCTGGGCCTTGGCGAGCACGGGCCGGGCGAGTGAGGTTCCCAACAGGTACTTGCCTTCGTAGATCGTGCCCGCCTTGACGGCCTTCCACAAATGGCCGGTCACGAACTCCTCCCGCAGGTCTTCCACAAACACCTTGGAAGCGCCGCTGGCCAGCGCCTTCCGGCGGACGGCCGCATAGTCGTCCCCCTGGCCGACGTTTCCGACCATGGCAATGACCTCGCAAGAGTAATTCTCCCGCAACCAGGGGATGATGATGGAGGTGTCAAGCCCTCCCGAATAAGCCAGGACAACGCGGCGGACGGAAGTTGCGGGAACAGTAGGCATAAGGTTGAATCGGTTCCTTTTGATTAGAGTTATCAATAATCAGTCATCAGTCATCCGGTAACAGTTATAATCCGCGGCCTCGGGATCGAGGTTCTTGGTTTTGCTTCCAATCATAAAATATCTGAAGTGCTGATGACTGAAAACTGATGACTGACAACTGCCTTTCTCATGCCACCAGCAGGCTTTGAATTTTCTTGCGCACGGCCTCCGCATGGCGCGAGCTGGGGGTCGCCACGAATATGGTGTCGTCGCCGGCCACCGTCCCCACCACCTCCTGCCACGGGTCGGAGTCGAGTGCCGCGGCAACCGAGTGGGCATTGCCGGGCCGGGTCTTCAAGACCACAAAGTTGGCGGCCCGCCGCACGCCGGTGAGGAATTCCTTGAGCACCACGGCCAGCGTAGGCTGGAGGGGAGCGATCGCCTCCTCCGCCTCCGGCAGTCGATACCCGGCGCGGGTCTTGATCAATCCCAACTCCTCGATATCACGCGAGACGGTGGCCTGGGTTACATGGATGCGGCGCCGCGCCAGCTTGCGGCGGAGATCCTCCTGCGTTTCGACCGCCTCCTTGCGCAGGAGGTCTACGATCTGCGTCCTGCGGTAGACCTTATCCATGCAATTTTATACAACCGATTTATAAATATACCACGCCACCGGACAGCGGCGCAAACACTGCGATGCGCAGACGCGGAGCCGGATCTTCATAATTTTCTCGCCGAGGCGGCGCAGCGGACACCGGCGGGACAGCCGCAAGGGTGCAACGCGGGCCGGGGTTCCCGGCCCGCGCGGGGAGACGATAGGAAGGGAGGCCTTACTATTGCGGCATTCCGGGAAATTGCATCTTCTGCGGTTCGCCCTTGATATGCGAGGTTTCGTTGGTCAGGGTTTTCTTCAAAACCATGGTCATATCCGGGCCGGTCATCTTGGCCATTGCGTAGGGCGTGACCTGGTCCGAAACCCAGTAATCCATGGTTCCATTCGAGTCCTGCTTGCGATAGTGCTGGCAGACGAAGCTGCCGGCCGGGACGGTGATGGTTTCCGTGCCGACCAGTTCGCCAAAATCGGGTTTACCCGTGGTCGTTTTCGGTTGCGCGCCCTTCATCAGGTTCATCATCATGCCGGTCATTTCCATCGGCGGGCGTCCGGGTTGTTGCATGATCATGCGCTTCATGCCGGCATCCGAGCCGGTTGTAACAATGAGCATCTTCGTGACCATCTCGCCGCCCAATTCAGGGCTTTGCATGCGGGTCTCCATCCAGACCCCCGGACTGCCACTCACGTCTTCCTTGCCCACGATCGCCCAGGCAATATCCATATCCTTGCCTTTGGCGGTGGCCTGATATTCGGCCCCCGAGCCGACGGTGGGATTGCTCAAGCCGGGCATCTGGGGCAACGAGCCCATCATGCCCATCCCCCCTCTGCCTCCCTTCTGCGCCCACGCACTCAAAGACACTGCCAAGATCACAACGAAAAGCACGCTTGTTCTCTTCCTGAGACTCATACGCTGGTTCCTCCGATTCTTGCCGGCCGGGCAGGATTCCTACTCTCCAGGCGGCCGGAATTATTTCAATAAGAATGCCTGACCGATGCCAACGACCGTAACGGCTCTTCACCATGGGCAAAGTGCCGGGTCATGCGGCGAGAGTATAGCAGAAAATAGGGGGGTCCGGTGGGCGAGCTGACAGCTTACAGCTAACAGCCGACAGCCTGCAGGCAAACGCGACGCCAGAATGCTCGCGGCTAACTACGATCTCGGCAAAGACAGGTCCAGACGAGAAAAAAGAGGTCGTACCAGGCTGTTGACTGTGAGCTGTTAGCTGCCGGCTGTCGGCTGTTGCCTTCCCAGAACTCATTCCGCGTGCGCGCCGTAAACCATGAGCTGTTGCTTTTTGAATTGCTCCCACTGGGCAGGCTGGTACTGGTCTTTGGGGATGAATACTTTGTGGAGGAAGGCGATGCCCAGCCGGGCTTCGTCGATTTCCGCATCTTTGGAGGGGAGGTAATCGAAAAGGCTGCGGTTCGCCCCATAGTACGCGCACAGCCACACGCCCTCCGCGTTTTCCACGGCGTACAGCGCGCACACCAAGGGCAGGGGGCGCGTGGCATCCACGGAAACCTTTACGATGGCATCGATGATTTTGCCAGCGACGCGGTGAGCGGTCGCGGCGGGGGAAGTTGGCGCCGAAGCCATATCAAACCTCTCGTTCCCGGTGGTAGTTAAAGTGGCTGATGGAAAACACCCTCAACACGAAAACATACCTCGCCCCTTAACAGGCGTCAATCCATATTGTCCCGTCTATAGTGGCCGGGAGGTCCTCAGCACAATGACCAGCAATTGCCCATCGGTTTTCCAGGTGCCTCCCGTCGCAGTCTTCCCTTCCGAGAGAGGATTAGGGCGGCTCACTAGTTTCTCGGCCGCCACAAACCCGCTGGCCAGCAGATCGCCCCCGACTTTGCTGCGTTCTGCATCAAGGTCAGGATCGATGGCGTGCGAGACCACGCCCACGTGCACATCCAGGCCGATATCGTGCGTCGAGGCTCCCAGCCAGATATCGCGGCCATCGGCGGTGGTCTCGGTCGTCTGCCAAAGCCGCAGGTGATGCCGCTTCAGGAAAGTGTTCAACATTTTCTCAAAGGCCAGGTCCTCGGCGCGCTCGTAGAGGTAGAGGTCGGAAACCGGAGCCTGCCCGTAACCTTCATCAATGGCCATGGCGCGGACCGTTCCAATGGCCGATTTAGTGCCCAGCTTCTTGGCTTCACTCCAGCCCGCTTGCTCGAAGGCACTAAGAATCTGGTCGGAGCTTCCGATGACCACCAGATTGACGGGATCCCCGGGCTTCTTCGCCTTGCTTTCAGCGCGGGTTGGAGCCTCCACCAGGAGCTTCTGTACCGCTTGCGCCAGGTCCGGAGAGAGATCATTCGCCGCTGCCGGCTGAGAAGGGGGATCCACTACCAGCGGCTGATCCAGCGTCAGAGTCAAGTCTGTCCCTGCCGGCAGATCAATGGATGCATCGACTTTACCCAGAGCCTTCCCCGACATCTTCTCCATTTCACTGCCTGCCGACCCGAGCTTGTCGAACATGCCATCCATGCGGCCCGCCGCCACTTCCTTCTCCAGGACCCCTTGGATCGTGCCGTCCGGAAGGACCGTCTCGCGCGCGTTCTCCACTTCCGTCAGGTGGGCGGCCAGGTCAAGTGGGGGATGGCGGGGAATCGACAAATGCGTGAAATTGATCAGAAGGCGGGCGTGGTCGGTGGGATCCGAGGCAGGGATGAGTTTCACAATCGCTCCCGTGACTTCCGCCCCAATGGGGATAAGAACACCCTGATCGCTGGTGGCTTCCCGCACGACTTGGGTTGACACTACTTGATTAAGGTGGGATGTTTTGGTGCTCACCCCGGTTTCCAACCTGACATAGAGCTTTGTGCCGCTGGCCAGCGTATTAAGGGCCCCCCCCTGCGAATATGCCCGGGGGAGAAGCGAAAAATTCACGCCCACAATCGCTAGAAAAGAAATGAGACACAACCAGGAAAGAACCGGCACATCCCCGCGGAGTTGGGTGTGCGGCGCGGGGTGAAAAGGGCAGCGGGAAACTTGGTTTCTCAAGGTCCACCTCAGGACAATTGCTTTCTCATGTGACGGGTAAGAGCCCGGAATCGCCCGTCGGGTCTCATCCATCGGATGAAGCGATTAATACATCCGGTTTCGTCCCAACGCAAGCCGGAATTTGGGGATCTTGCCGACCGCATTTACCGTGTGCAGGACCGCATCATCCGGCGGAGTGGCGGGTGACCGCTCCCTGCACCGCGCGCGACTCCTCACCATCTAAGGCTCAGAGCGCGAGGCTGCCGACAGCGTGATAATCCACAAAGGGGGGGATCATGGGCGTGCCCGCCCCGTCCAGCGGGGGATAATCTGTTCAAAACAAGTCTGTTATCTTGGGCCGCCTCGCCACACCTTGCATGGCCCGCCGCTTGCAGCAACCCGAATGAGGCCATGGAAGCAATTATGCGCAACCTCAAAATTGTCCCAACTTCCGAATTCGAGGCTTTCTCGCTCACGCGTCCCGCGACGTTGGCACACCGGCATTTGACTTCCCTGCATGAACTCACGCCGCCCGAGATCGAGTATTTGCTCTTGCTGGCGCAGCAGGTTAAGGCTGCTCCGGGGAGTTACAAGCAGGTGCTGGCGGGCAAAACGTTGGCCATGCTGCTGGAGAAACCGAGCCTGCGCACGCGCTTGGCCTTCGAACTGGGATTCACCCATTTGGGAGGCCAGGCGATTTGTCTTGGTCCGGACGAAATTGGATTAGGCAAACGCGAGGCGAACAGGGACTTGGCGCGCAACCTGTCACGATTTGTGGACGTCATCATGGCGCGCGTGTACTTGCACCAAACGGTGATCGAACTGGCCGATTACGCTTCCGTACCGGTGATCAATGCCCTCTCGGATTTCGAGCATCCCTGCCGGGCACTGGGGGATTACCTGACCATTCTCGAACGCAAAGGAACGCTAGAGAACGTCACCATCGCCTGGGTGGGCGATGGCAACAATGTGGCCCATTCGCTGATTTACGGGGCGGCTCGATTGGGCGTCCGGATGCGGGTAGCCACCCCCCCGGGTTACGAACCGGACCGCTCCGTGGTGGCGGACGCCAAACGCGAGGGCGGAGACATAATCCTGACCCACGATCCGACGGAGGCCGTGGCCGGTGCCGACGTGGTCTATACCGATGTCTGGACGAGCATGGGCTACGAACATGAAGCAGAAACGCGCCAGAGCATCTTCCGTCCCTACCAGGTGAACTCTCGTCTGATGCGGGCCGCCGGCCCGAAGGCGCTCTTTATGCACTGCCAGCCTGCCCGTCGCGGCGAGGAGATGACCGATGACGTCATGGATTCGCCTCGCTCCATCGTCTACGACCAGGCGGAAAACGGCTTGCATATCATGAAGGCGGTTTTTCTGGCTTTGCTCTCCTGAGGGTGTCGCAGGTTCAAAACTACCCCAGATAATCTCGAATATCGCCAAGCACCTGCTGAAACATCTGCCGGGTCAGGCGGCCGGTTTGAGTGTTTTGCTGGCTGGGATGATAGGAGCAAAACAGGCGGGGAAGGCCGGCGGGAAGGTCAAAACTCGCCCCGTGGGAAAAGACAAGAGTTGAGCGGCGCGGGAACCCTTCGCGCCGTGCCGCCACACGTAGATAACAATCAAAGGCGATGCGGCCCAGCACGAGCACGGCACGCAGGCGCGTCATGATTTCGAGTTCCCTTTCCAGATAAGGAAGGCAATTACTCAATTCCTCCGGACGCGGCTTGTTCTGCGGTGGCGCGCACCGCAGGGGGGCCGTGATGTAACAGTTGCGGAGCCTTAGCCCGTCGCCACCATCCCGGGAAGTGGGCTGGTTGGCGAATCCCGCTTCATAGAGGCCGCGATAGAGGAACTCGCCCGAACGGTCGCCCGTGAACATCCGCCCAGTGCGGTTGGCGCCATGCGCTCCGGGCGCCAGCCCGATGATCAGAAGCTGGGCGCGCGGGTCGCCAAAGCTCGGGACGGGCCTCCCCCAGTAATCGCAATCGCGATACATGCGGCGTTTCTCCTGCGCGATTTTCCGGCAGTAGGCAATCAAGTTCGGACAGCGGGTACAGGCGATTACCTCTTGCTGAAGTTGGGCGAGTTCACGGGCTGGCTTGGGCATGGCAGGTGCGAAATGAGCTTCCGGCTCCAGTATACGGCCAAAAAGAATAGGAGGCTCGCCACTCTCCAAGGCAGGGTTCACATCACTGATCCCGACTGGTGGAAACCCATGACGGATAAAAAAGAGGTCCAGGCATTCATCGAAGAGCCCCCTGAAAATGTATCCAAATCCCCCGAATTGCATCTATAGTGGCGGGAGGTAAGAGGAGAATACTATGGAAAAGGTCTTGCACGTGCAATCCGCCGATTGGCAAGGGATCGAGACGAGCTCGAAACCGGTATTCCTGGACTTCTGGGCAGAATGGTGCGGTCCCTGCAAAATGCTGGGGCCGACCTTCGACCGGTTGGCGGAAAAATACGGTTCCCAGGTGACATTCGCAAAGGTAAATGTGGACGAGTTGCCCGAAATCGCCAACAAATTCGCGGTCCGTTCCATACCCACTCTGGTTTTGCTCCAGGGCGGCGCGGTGGTCGAAAAGCTAGTGGGACTGCGATCGGAGCAGGAATTAGCTCAGGTGCTGAGCCGCTTCGCGAATGGAAATGGTAACAAGTAATGTCTGGGAAATAAGGAAGAGGGATCAGAAACCATAGTCAGCCGGATTCAGCTTGAATCCCTAACCCTGAATTCCTGATCCCTTTAAGTCAGGCACCCGGTCGTTGACCCAGCACGTTCGTTGTGTTGGGGAAGAACCCCTTGGGCGTGCTCATATACCCGGACACGGTGTCCTTTCCCAGCTTATTAACCACCAACTCCAGGGCGCTGGATGCCCCCTGTACGTAGAAAAACAGGGGCTCATTCATGGCCTTGTTGCTGCGCTCGGTCTTCTTGTCGTCAAAATAAAGAAACATGCTGAAGACATTCTTCTTTGGATCGGTTTTTTCCAGTTCCACGGTCACGGTTCCGACCTTCTGCTGCGCCTTCTTGCGGGGCAGAGTAAACTCAAAATAATCCCGGTCGGTCTTGTGCGCCAAGGCGACGAGTTCGTCGTGGGTGCGTGCGATGTCACCCTTTAACTCACCCTTGGTGCCGGTCAAGGCATTGGTAAACTCGGACTTGGTGTTGGCCAAGTCCTGCTTGGTTCCCGCCAGATCCGTGGACAAGCCGCCGATCTTGGCGTTGGAATCCTCTTGGAGCTTGTTCACCTCCTCGGCGCTGGCTTTCTGGGCAATGGCCTTGTTCAATTGGGCCACGGCGGACTGTTGCTGCTTCTGGACCTCCGCAGCCAAGGCATGGGCGCGCTCCAGTTCCTGCTCCGTTAGACCGAGTTTCTCCTCGGTCACCTGGAACTGCCCGCGCAGCGCGGCGTAACGTTCGTCACTGGAATCCATGCGCCGTGTCATCAGGTTCAGCGCATCCGTCTGTTTCTGGGTGTATTCGGTAAACTGTGTCCGGCCGACCAGCACCAACAACAGGTTGGCAACCCCAAGAACCGCCAGTGCCGCGACCAGCCACGGCAGTACCTTCCCAGATGCCGGGGCGGGAGCAGGTTGCAGGGGCTGTTGCACATAGACGTACTGAGGCGCGGCGGCTTGGGTTGGAGTTTCCACTTCCGGGGCGGGCGCGCGCCGCGTGGGTTCATCGCTATTTAAACCAAACATCGAGTGGCCGGGGTTGGGATCTTTTTCTGCCATGCGTTCCTCTCTGTTTCCGAATGCTCCGGGCGGGTTCACAGGATCCGCCGGGTAGGCCGTTCATTATGATGCCGCATTCAACGAATGAGTTTTAGTGTTAACACCTTTTAACCTTCACTCATGACCCGCCCAGTATCCCATTAAAAGCGAGCCTGTTCAAGCATTGGCGATGATGCTACGAACGTATCTGAACCAACGTCACGGCATCCGCACGGATGGCTTCGCCATGCCCCACCGCGTCCAAGCCCTCGCCGGATTTGGCTTTGACGCTTATCTGGCCGGACCGCAGCCCGAGGGCAGCAGCCATGTTCGTTTCCATAGCGGAGATATGGGGCGCCAGTTTAGGCCGCTCCAGGCCCACCGTGGCGTCGACATTGACTATGCTGTACCCGGCAGCCTCCAGCAACTGGCGAACGTGACGCAGAAAGACCAGGCTGGAGGCGTTTTTCCATTGCGGGGACGAGTTCGGGAAGTGACGCCCAATGTCACCGAGACGTGCCGCGCCCAGCAGGGCGTCGCAGACGGCGTGAACCAGGACGTCGCCATCGGAATGCCCCACGGGACCCAGGCCGAAAGGAATGTGCACGCCGCCCAGGACCAGCTTACGCCCCTTCGCGAGCCGGTGGAGGTCGTTGCCGATCCCCACTCTCAACCTGAGGGGAGCCTCCGGCGCCTCGATTCGCGACGCTGGCCTCTTGATAGCGCGTTGGGACACTGTCCCGCTGCTGCGGGGCCGACGCGCACGGCGCGCGCGATTCATTTGTTTCAGTTCAGGCATGGGGCTGGACACGCTCGCGTTCCTGCGCGATGAAAAGGCGGGCCAGGGGCAGGTCGGAGGGTTTGGTGATTTTGATGTTCCGGTCCGATCCCATCAGGACAGTTACATCAAAGCCCTCGCGTTCCACCAGGCTGGACTCATCGGTGCCGTAATAGCCTTCGGCCAGGGCGCGGTCGAAGGCCTGGCGCAGGATGTTAAAGCGGAACGCCTGCGGGGTTTGCGCCAAAACGATGCGCTCGCGCGGAATCGTCCCCGTGATGGTCTGGCGCTCCACCTTCTTGACCGTATCAATGCTGGGTATGGCAAGGATCACCGCACCCTCGCGGCGTGCCGCTTCTACCACCTGGCGAATCATGTCCAGTTCCACAAAGGGACGTACGGCGTCATGGACCACCACCACATCCGTTTCCGGCGGGGCCTCATCCAGGCAGCGGGCCACCGTCTCCTGCCGGGAGGCGCCACCCGCAATCAACCTCACTTTTTTGCCCAGCCGTTCGGAGTCCATCGCCTTGGAGGCACGATCCATGTCCTCCGGGCGCACCCCCAGGATGATGTTGTCGATGGCATCACAAGCGGCGAACTTCCTCAGAGTGTGGACGAAGATTGGCACACCCTCCAGGGAAAGAAACTGCTTGGGCGTACCACCACCCATCCTTATGCCCGTGCCTGCCGCGGGAATGATGGCCAAGACGCTCATAGAAAGTTGTCAGTCGTCAATTCTCAATCATCAGTAGTCAGTTGAGAACACTACTGATGAACATGATAGCGCAAACAGTGCCCCCCCGCTGATCAATCGGGTCGCGCTCACCAAGGGCAGAAAAAAAAGAGCGACGGGCCTGCAAACCGCCGTCGCCCAGGTAACTCTGGGTTAATCCCTTAATTACAACCGCCCGCAGCCGGCTACTGGTGCACCGCCTCCACCATGGCCCGCCGTTCATCGTACTTTCCGAAGATCATTTTCCCGGCTGTGGTCTGCAAGACGCTGGTCACGGAAATGTCAATTGTCTTGGAAATCATCTTCTTGGCGTTGTCGACCACAACCATGGTGCCGTCATCGAGATAGGCGACGCCCTGATTGTATTCCTTTCCCTCTTTCAGGATGAACACGCGCATGATTTCACCGGGTAGAACCACCGGCTTCAGGGCGTTGGCCAATTCGTTGATGTTGAGAACGGGCACACCCTGAAGTTGGGCGACCTTATTCAGGTTGAAGTCGTTGGTGACAATTTTCCCTTCGTAAGTTCGGGCCAACTCGATGAGCTTCAGGTCAACCTCGCGAACCTGGGGAAAATCCTCGTCCACGACCTGCACGGTGAGGTTGGTCATCTTCTGCATGCGCTGGAGGATGTCCAAACCCCTCCGCCCGCGATTGCGCCGCATGGGGTCGGAAGAGTCCGCCACCAACTGGAGTTCGCGCAATACAAACTGAGGGACGATCAGGGTCCCGTCAATAAAGCTCGTCTCGCACACATCTGCGATGCGGCCATCAATGATGACGCTGGTGTCGAGTATCTTGTAATTCTTGCGGGGGGTTTTTTCCGTGGCGAAAACCCCGCCGAGGGCAGCCAGATTGAGTAAGTCGCCTTTGTTGGCGCCCAATACCAGCCCCACATAGGCCATCAGCAGCAACAAGGTCACCTGAAAGAAGGACTTCGCCTGAGGATCGACCGCGGTCAGGCTGATCATGTGGCTGATCATGAGGGCGCCGAGAATACCCAGGATCGAGCCGAAGGCCGCGCCCATCAATCGCTTCAGGCTGGCTTTTTCCAGCCGTATTTCAAAGAGAATGAAGAAAACGCCCAGAGCTATTCCTAAGAGTGCGGAGTATTTTTCCCCCAGGCCAAAGGGTTGAAGACGCACGGCGGCCGCGGTTATGACCACTACGAATATGGCGCGGACCGCTCCCATTTCCCACGACATAGGGCCCACCCTCCTTTTGGAACCAGATTGTCAGTTCCGTAACCATGCCTCCGGCCCCCCTATTCGTTACACTTTAACCTCCCGAGTATACCATCCCCTCGGGCCGGACGAAAGCACGCCGGAAATGGCTCCTTTATCCGTCCGTGATTATCCTTATGGGAGATAACTCCCTTTGTATCCCATACATGTGCCCTATGATCGCGATTTCGATTTGATAACAATAGGCGTGCCCGTGAACCCAAACCTTTCCCGGATGCGGTTCTCGAGAAATCGCTCGAAGGAGAAATGCAGTTTTCCGGAGCGATTGGTAAAGGCGATAAAGACCGGAGGCGCCACTCCCCCCTGGGTGATGTAGAAGAGCCGGGTGGGCTTGCCTGCCGGGGAGGTGACCCGCTCAAAGTCCACTTCCTCCAGAAACCGGTTCATCTCCGAAGTACTGATGCGAAGTTGGCGGCTTTCGGCGACCTGCGCGATGGTCTGCAACAGGCTTCCCAACCGCTGCCCGCGTAACGCGGAGATGAAGACGATGGGCGCGTAATCCAGGTACTTCATCCGTTCGCGAATGTCCTGGATGAAATCCTGGGTGGTGGTGGGGCCTTTGCGGATGGCGTCCCACTTGTTTACCACGATGATGACGGAGCGCCGGCTCTCATGCGCGTATCCGCCAATGTGAGTATCCAGCGCGCTCACGCCCTCCTGGGCGTCCAGGATCAGCAGCGCCACGTCCGCGCGCTCCAGGTGTTTGCGCGCCTGGATGACGCTGAGCTTTTCCGCCAACAACTTGGTCTTACCTTTGCGCCGAATGCCGGCCGTATCTACGAATCGGAAATGCAGTCCATCAAGCTCCACTTCCGCGTCCACGGCATCGCGCGTAGTCCCCGGCACGGCCGAGACAATCGAACGCTCTTCTTTGAGGAGTTGGTTCAGCAGGGTGGACTTCCCCACGTTGGGCCGGCCGATAATGGCCACGTGAATGGGATGACCGGGTGAGCCGGAGATCGGGCGAACCGGACCTTGGCCCTCCGGCGGCGAGTCTTCCCCGACAGATTCCAACGAGGCTGGGGCAATGGACGGATCGTTCGTGCGTGGCTCAGGTGATTCATCATCCTCGAGAGCGTCATGCGCGAATCCCGCGGTGACGTGCTCCAGCAAGTCATCCACCCCGCGACCGTGCTCGGCGGAGATGGGAAAGATGTGTTTGACCCCCAGGCGATGAAACTCCCCGGCCAGCGGCGCGTGCTGTTCCGCGTCAACCTTATTCACGACCACGGTGAGGGGTTTCCCGGTGCGGCGCAGGAGTTGCGCCAACTCCTCATCCAGCGGCACCACGCCTTCACGGCCGTCCACCACGAGAATTAAGTGCGCCGCTTCCTCAATCGCCACTTGCGCCTGGCGATAAATTTCTATGGGGATCAGTTCCTTGTCCGAGGGGATGATGCCCCCGGTGTCGATCACCTCGAAGGGCTTGCCCAGCCACTCGGCCCTGGCGTACAGGCGGTCGCGTGTCATGCCGGGTTCGTTGCCCACCAGCGCCCGGCGCTGTTTGCAGAGGCGATTGAATAAAGTGGACTTGCCCACGTTAGGACGGCCGAGAATTACGAGGCGAGGGATTTTGGACATCAGAAAAGAAGCCGTAAGTATAACCGCATAGCTCTTCGAAACCTGTTTCCCCGGTACAAATTCCTGTTGCGAAAGCTCTCCCACACCGGGACGTGCGGGCCGCGGATTCCGACCAACCAACTTAGGCTTCCCGCTAGGGAACTGTCAAGTTCGTAGGTTGTAATCCCAGCTTCTGCATTGGAGCATCCCGTCGCGCGGCACGGGGAGAATTGGATCGGCTGGCAAAGGTCATCCGGAGAACTTGACCAGCTTACTCCTCGTTCTCCGACTCCGACGCAGGCTCCGGCTCGGGCTTCAGTTCGATCATTGCAAGCCCGGCTCCCTGCAATTGGTGATTGAGCGCTGGGAGATCGATTGACTTGATCCTTTTCCAACGCGCCATCACTTCGGCATAGTCCTTCTCGACCGCAGCGAGCGCGGCTATTTGCGACGCCGTGGGGGCCGCGTCAGCACTACCCACTTGTCCATAAAGCTGGCTCAACTCCTCGGCAACCCGGGGAAGCGTGGCCTCGGAAGCTTCTTGCGTACGAGATTCTTCCCCCTCCTCCGTGAGCTCCGACACCTTCTTGCCGAGCGCGGCCACGGCCCCTCCCCAAGGCCCGGATCCCTGTTTCGCCAACGTCTCGAGTTGGTGGTCAAGCCCGCGCAGTTCAGCCCTCGCCTCAAAGGCCTCATTCATGAGGGTGACCAAATGGGTTTCAGCCTCATGCTGCTGCCGCAGACCGGCGGCGGACGTGGTGACGCGCGGGTCCATCATGACGCTGAGGGACGCCGTCAGCGTCTTTCCGTTCGCGATCAGGCGGACGGTGTAATGCCCTGGCAGCACGCTTGGCCCCAAGGGGTCACGGGGAGTGTCATGCGGAACCGCGGAAATCGGATAGCTGTACTCTGCGGATTGCGGCGGAGTCTCGCGCAAATCCCACACGAAGCGGTGCATGCCCGGATTGCGGGAAAGAGTTACCGGCGGGCGAACCCAGTAAGTGGGCACGGTCAGGGTCTTTCCCAGCGACCCGAAATCGAATGCCGGTTTGTCAGCGCTGGAGAAGCGGCGAATCCGCTTCCCCGATGCGTCCAGAATCTCCAGGGTAAGGGGGCCCGTCAACGGCCTGCCGAGAACGTAGTCGATGATCGCCCCGTCAGGTGGATTCTGCCCCGCGGGTTCGTCGGGAGGCAAGGGAGTATCGGAATTGGTGCTGCGCCGGACCCGATATGCATTGGCAGGACTGTACAGGTATGCATCGGCTCTGGCCGCTGCCGCCATCTGGCGGAGCGGTGTGATGTCATCCAGCACCCAGAACGACCGCCCGTGCGTGCCCAGCAGCAGATCATCCTTGTGAATCCACAGGTCGCGCATGGAGGTGTGAGGCAGGTTCAGTTGCAGCGACTGCCAGTGGTCGCCCGCGTCGAACGACACCCACACGGCACTCTCCGTCCCGGCGAAGAGCAGGCCCTTCGCTTCGGGATCCTCGCGGACGGTATCCACCGGGCTCGCATCCGGCAGGCCCGCGACAATCTTCTGCCATGTCCTGCCGCCGTCGCGGGTGCGGTAGATGTAGGGGCGCAAGTCGTCGATGCGGAAACGGCTGACGGAGGTGTACGCAGTGTCAGTGTCGAAGCGCGAGGCGGAAATCTGCGTCACCTTGCTCCAGGGCGTCAACTCCGGAGGCGTGATGTTGTTCCAGCTCTTGCCCCCATCGCGAGTGATCCAGATCAGGCCGTCGTCCGTACCAGCCCAAAGGGTGTTGGCGTCCTTGAACGAGGGGGCAAGGGCGTAAATGGCGCCACGCACGTGGGCGGCGTATTCGTCCTTCGCCGCCAGGTTGCCGAGGCTTTTGGGGATGCCGGGATGGGACCGGGTGAGGTCGGGGCTGATGTCCTGCCAGGATACGCCCCCGTCCGTGGTCTTAAAGAGGACGTTAGCCGCGTAATAGAGGATGTGCGGGTCGACAGGCGAGAACATGATCGGCTCGGTGCGATCGGTGCGGTACTTGCCGCCGCGAAGCACGATGGGGGTTACGTTCTGCACCTGCCCCGTCACCCAGTCGAACTTGGAAACTTCGCTGCGCCCGGCCCCAAATACAATGCGGGGATGCAGTGGGTCGGGCGCGACATAACCGTATTCAATGACGCCCACGGGATGCCAATCGCGGAAGGTGATCCGGCCGTCGTTGCCGCGGCTGGCAAGGCCCACGGAGCCGCTCTCCTGCTGGCCGCCGTAGACGCGATAAGGGAACTCATTGTCGGCGATCACGTGGTAGAGCTGTGCCGTAGGCTGGTTGTACCAGGAACTCCACGTCTCTCCTCCATTCACACTCACAACAGCGCCCTGATCGCTTACCAGTAGGATCGTTTTGGGGTTGTCGGGATTGATCCACATGTTCTGATAATCATCGCCGCCCGGAGCGCCGCGCAGCGCGCTCCACGTCTTGCCGCCGTCGTTGGATCGCCAGCACACGATGCTGGTGGAATAAACAACGTCGGGGTTCTTCGGGTCCGCCTTGGGAACTGCCAGGTCGCCCCCGCCGATGCGCACCGCGGGGCGCTTATCCTCGGTGATCCGGGTCCAGTGCTCGCCGGCATCGTCGGAACGGTAGATGTACGTCCCATGGGTATCCGCCAGGCTGGAGTAAAGCCGCTGCGGGTTGCTGGCGGCAATGGTGACGTAGGCCTGCACCAGGTCTTCGGGCAAACCGCCGGCCAGCTTGTTCCAAGTGTTGCCACCATCCGTGGACTTGAAGATTCCGCCGCCCGCGCCGCCGTAAGAATTCTTGTCCTCCCAGGGCCCCTGACGCCCCCGCCACAAGCAGGCATACAGCACGTCGGGATTGGCAGGGTCCATTTCGATGTCCGACGCACCGGTGTCCTTGTCGATATAGAGGATCTTCTCCCACGTCTGGCCGCCGTCGGTGGAGCGGAAGACGCCGCGCTCTTCGTTGGGACCGTAAGGGTGGCCGAGCGCCGCCGCGAATACGCGGTTGGGGTCGCGCGGATCGATGGCGAGGGCGGGAATCTGCTGGCTGTCGCGCAGACCCAAGTGCGTCCAGTTCTTGCCGGCGTCGACAGATTTATAGATTCCATCGCCCACCGAGAGGTCGGGCCTTTGCAAGCCCTCTCCACTTGCCACGTAGATAATGTTGGGGTCGGAAGGAGCGACGGCAATGGCTCCGATGGACTGCGTGGGCTGATCGTCGAAAATAGGAATCCAGGTGCGCCCGTAATCGTCCGACTTCCAGACTCCTCCGTTGACCTGGGCCATATAGAAGACGTTGGGCTGGCTGGGGACACCGGTGGCGGCCCGGGTCCTCCCGCCGCGATAGGGGCCGATCATGCGCCAGCGCATTTCCTGGTAAAGCGTGGGCGAATATTGCTGAGCATGCGCGAAGGTCGCGAACGCGCATGAGGCAAAAACAAACACGATGAAATTGCGGCGTCGATTCAATGGATCCTCCCGGGCAGACAAACTAGAATAATCCAGCCCGTTACCTGCCGGAAAGTGGATCCGCTCAAGGTCCTCCTCCCCGCCCTGCAAACTTCGGCTTCACATTTCATTGGCCGCCGCCGGATCCGCAGGTTCTTCAGTTACAGATGCTATGATCATGGGGATTGTAGACAGGGAGGCCCATGGCCCTTTTCTATTTCCTCCGGCACGGCGAGACCGAATGGAATGCGGAGGGACGTTTGTGCGGGAGCACCGACGTCCCGCTTTCTGGCGCGGGCCGCGTCCAGGCGCAGTTGCTGGCGCGGCGCTTGCAGCCCATCGCGATGGAGGCCCTGTACTCCAGCCCCTTGCGACGCGCCCTGGAGACGGCTTGCATCATCGGGACGGACGTCGGGCTCGACCCGATCGTAGATCATCGCTTAGCGGAATTGAATTATGGCGCGTGGGAAGGGGGGACGTTCGAGGAAATCGAGCGCCAGACTCCCGCCGTTTATCAGGCTTGGGACGCGGACCCGGCCACCCTGGCCCCGCCCCGGGGGGAAACCGGGCTGCAACTCATCGAACGAGTAACGCCGTTTCTTTCGGAAGTGGCACAGCGGCATCGGGAGGGTCCTGTGGTGGTCGTCTGCCATAAAACGGTTTGCCGCCTGCTCGCCTGCCGAATGCTGGGCGTGCCGCTCGCCGATTACCGGCGGCGCGTGACCATGGAGAACGCGGCTTTAAACATTTTCGAAGTGCGCGAGGGGGAATGGCGCGTGGTGACGCTCAACGATACTTCCCACCTTCCCCCACGGCCAACTTCGTCCATTTCTGTGGAGGAGGGCTAAAAGTCCCTGTCCGGTGCACCAGCAATTGCCGCAGGTCGCGCTCTTCCAGCGAACTCCCCTTCGGAATGGGATATGCGGAAGAGACGCGGACCGCAAAGGGAGCGCT
>DATJVT010000147.1:0-19676 GCA_035501695.1 Terriglobia bacterium
TCCTTGCGGAGCGCCTGGATCAGCAGGGCCGGAATGATGGCGCGGTCAGACTGCCGTGGGCCATAGGTATTGAAGGGCCGGCATACCGCCACGGGCACTCCGAAAGAACGGTAGAAGCTCAGGGCTAAGGCGTCGGCAGCAATCTTGCTGGCGGCGTACGGCGACTGCGCCTGGCGGGGGTGCCCTTCGGCGATCTGGGGTGTTTGCGCTGTCCCGTAGACCTCGCTGGTGGAAGTATGGACGATGCGCTCGACCTTGTTTTCACGAGCCGCAATCAGTGCGTTGAGCGTGCCTAGCGTGTTGACCTCGACAACCTCGCTGACATGCTGGTAGGAATACGGGATGCCCACCAGCGCGGCCAGGTGGAAAATCACGGAAATATCCCGCGCCGCCTCCCGCATCGTTTCCACGTCGCGAACGTCGCCTTTGATGATCTCCAAGCAGTCGCTCTTCACATCCGCCAGGAATCCCGGGTCATTCCGCGAGTTGTACCGGATGAAAGCCCGAACGGTGGCGCCTTCGCCGAGCAGTCTTTTCACCAGGTGACTACCGATGAAACCCCCGGCGCCAGTCACTAATACTTTTCTGTTCATCCATGCGAGGGATTCACTCCCGGCGGATGGCATGCTACGCTCCTTTGTCTGTCTCGGCGTGCGGGGATCAACCCACCCAGGGCCCCATCGCCACGAGTCGGTCAGGCAGTCTTTCTTCCAGACGCTGACGACTGGCTTGCGCTATCATAGCGGCGAAGCCGCACCGGCGAGATAGTGCGCCAGTATAGCGCGAAGGGGACGAGGCAACCAAGGGTTTAGGGCCGCGCCCCCGCGAGGATTCGAATTGAAGATTGTTCACGTTGATTTGGGGAAAACCCTGCGCGGCGGCCAGGAGAAGCTGTTGCTGCTGGTGCGCGGCCTCAAAGCGCGCGGACACCAGCAATGGCTGGTTTGCCGGGAGGGCTCCCCGCTTGAGAAACCGATTCGAAGCCACGACATCCCCATCCTGGCCACGCCGGCATTCGACCCTTTCCAGCTTCGAGCGATCCGCCGCCTGCGCCGGACTCTGCGCGCGGAGCGCCCCGAGATCCTGCATGCCCACGATGCCCGGGGGCAGAACCTGGCATGGCTCGCCTCGCGCGGTTTGGCGGTCCGGAGGGTTGCCAATCGCGACGTCCCCTTTCTCCCGCATATCCCCGGTGGGAACTGGCTGCAACGATGGAAATACACTCATACGTCAGATCTGGTGGTAACCTGCTCCGGCTACGTCAAGGAGACCTTGGTAGGCCGGGGAGTACCCGCGTCCAGGGTTGAAGTCGTTTACGCCGCCATTGAACCACCCAAACCTGATCCTATCGGGGGGATTCGTTCAAGTGCACGGCTGGCGTGGGGATTCGGGGAAAAGGAATTCGTGGTTGGCAACGTGGGCGCGTTCACCCCCGAGAAGGGCCAGGCCATCGCCATCGAAGCCGCTGCACTTCTCAAGCAGGAATCGCCCAACATCAGATTCGTGCTGGCGGGTGAGGCATCAGAGGAAGCGCTCAGCAAACTGCGGCAGCGTTACCCCGGTTTTGAGAACTACGTTCGCCTGCCGGGTTACGTCCCTGACCTGGAGGCTTTCTTTGCAGGCTTGGACCTTTTCATCATGCCCTCGCGAGGTGAAGGTCTGGGGTTATCAGCAATCCAAGCCATGGCGCGTGGACTCGCTGTGGTCGCCACCAAGGTGGGAGGGCTAATGGAGATTGTGGAGGACGGCCACACCGGCTGGCTGATTCCCCCGGAATCGCCGCAAGCACTGGCAGACGCCATCTATCGTGCCTCGTGCAATTGCACCGAGTTGACCGAACTTGGTAGGAACGGCCGGAAACGCGCAGAGGAGTTCTCGCCCGAAACCATGGTCAATCGCGCCGAAGCTCTCTACAAACGCCTGGTGGGGGCAGGACTCGATACTGAAGTCAATGCCGTACGCGCGAGTTTGCCGTGATGAACCGGGAAGCCTCCAAGATTTATCGGAACCGTATCCAATCAGCCCGTCGGAGTTCGTTGCAGGAATACGGCCCCCGGCATTCACCAAGGAAGAAAGGTCATTGATCTCGTGATTTCGCTGCCCATCCTATACATTGCGGTATGTCTATTCGGCTTGGTCTTCGGCAGTTTCTTGAATGTCTGCATAGCTCGCCTGCCACTCGGGGAATCAATTGTCTTACCCCGCTCGCATTGCCCCAAGTGCAATCACGCCATACGTTGGTACGATAACATCCCACTGATCAGCTACGTGGTGTTAGGGGGGCGTTGCCGCGATTGCCGGGTGCGGATCTCTCCACTCTACCCTACAGTGGAAGCCTTGACGGCGATTGTTTTAGTCCTGACTTTCCATAAGTATGGACTGGGCCCCGAATTCATCAAATTCGCGCTGCTCGGCATGCTGCTGATCGTCCTGATTTTCACGGACCTTTTGGAGCGCGTGATTCCCCATGAGGTAACTCGACTGGGGATCGGCTTGGGATTGCTGTTTAGTTTCTTTATCCCCGTCGATGACCGGCCAATTGGTTGGCTGTGCCGGCATTGGGAGCTTTATCCTGGCGAAAGAACTTTGTCGGTGGCCGGCGCCGTCGCGGGAGCATTGGTCGGGGGCGGGTTGTTCTACATCGTTGGGGAAGTCTTCTATCGCCTCAGGCATAAGGAGAGCCTCGGCTTTGGTGACGTCATGCTGATGTTCATGGTGGGTATCTTCCTGGGGGTCCCGCTTACACTGCTCACCATTCTCCTGGCGTCACTCGGGGGATCGATTATCGGTTTGAGCATGAAGGCATTGAGTTCTTTTGGCTGGGACTATGAGTGGCCATATGGGACCTTTTTGGGAGTGGCAGGAATCTACGTCATTCTGGACGGTCAAAGACTTCTGGACTGGTATTTGCGCTTGTCAGGAATCGCAGGCTGAACATGAATCCACACTTTACCTTGCCACAGATGATGCTGTTTTTCGGCGGAGCTGTGTTCGCGGTCACCGTCCTGATTCTGGCTGCGTACCTTCTCCAGAAATTCGTCAAACGGGGATTGAGACCGGGAGTTCCCAAACCCGATCGGGTACGCGTGGATGACGAAGCCGCCTTCATGAGCGCCACCCTGAAGTCGCTGATCGCTCAGTTGAAAAACGATCAGAAGGTGATCCAGGAGAAGCTTGGCGCGGCCGAACGCCGCGCCGAGTTGAACCAGCGCAAGTTCGACCTCCTCGCGCGCGAAGTTGATTTCGGACTGATGATCATTGATGTCGAGGGCTATATCGCTTTTTCCAACCCACGCGTGCGCCAAGCCCTTGCGGTGGATACGTGGTCACACCGGCGTTACGGAGAGATCTTTCACGATACTCCAAATCTGGCTCAGCTTATTGGTCAATGCGTCGCCACCGGATCGGAAGCCCGAAAGACGCTCATCGAATATCGAGGAGCAGACGGTACGGAGAAATCTCTGGAGGTTTCTATACTCCCGGCATGCAACCAAGCAGGCGCTGTCGAAGTGGTCGCTTGCGTGTTCCGTGAACCCGGAACCCGGGGGATGTAAACGGAAGGGCCGGAGGACTCACTGCTTAAGCCACTTCACAAGGTTCCGGAAGATCTTCAGGCCGTCTTGCGAGTACTGGCCGGGAAGCGAAGCCCGCTCGGGATGAGGCATCAGCCCGAGCACCAAGCCGCTGGCGTCGGTAACCCCGGCAATGGCGCCGGGAGCGCCGTTCGGGTTACGCGGATAATCCATGGTCGGCCGGCCGCTCTCATCCGCGTAATGGAACACTGCCCGCTGTGGCACTGGCGGCTCAGCAGAACAGAACAGCGGTCGGCCCTCTCCGTGGGCGCAAGGCATTTGCAGAGTCTCCCCGGCCAGTCCTTCCGTCCACATGCATTTTTCTGAAGAGACCGCCAAACGGAGCTTGCGATCCTCGAACCGCGCCGATTGGTTCTCCAAAAGGGCCATCGTCCGTTGCCCGGGTGTGCGCCCCGCCAGAATCCCCGCTTCGGTCAGAACCTGAAACCCGTTGCAAATTCCCAGCAGGGGCTTTTTCGCATCGAGGAAACGAACCAGATGCTCACTCAGGCGGGCCACAAGCACGGTGGCGAAGATGCGGCCTGCCCCCAGGTGATCGCCATAAGAGAACCCGCCCGGAATGACGGCAGCCTGATAATCCTCCAGCCGGGTCACACCGTCCATCAGGTCCTTCAGCAATACCAGTTCGGTCTTGCCGCCGGCGAGTTCGATCGAGGCGGCAGTCTCCTCATGACAGTTGATTCCGGGTGCGTATAGGATGGCGGTTGTCGACTGAGTCATTTCACCACCTCGCGAAAGGTTTCCGTCCAGGTCTTGGCAAGTTGCTCCACCTCTTCCTCCCAGATGACCTTGCCACCGTCGGCCAGCCTCAAACGAGGTTCGGCGGTGACAAGACCGATGAACTGATGAGGGATTCCAGCGGCGTGCGCGGGCAGCTTGAAATCCGGCTCCACCTCCAGCAAGCACGATCCAATGAACTCGCCGAAGAGGAACCCGTCGCGCCGCGCTGCCTTGATGCTCCCGAAATCCAAACTCGCCCCCAGTCCTGATCCGAAGGCGGCTTCAAACAAGCGCAGCAGGATTCCGCCCTCCGCGATTGCGGAACCCGAAACGTACTTCCGATGCGAGTGGAGTTCCACAAGGTAATCCCACAAGACCCGTATGGAAATGGCGTCATAGACGTCAAACAAGCGATCGCCCCGCTGCCCCTGCGAGTCGGCATAGACCGTGCCGCCCAGGAGGTTTGCATCGGAGCGGCCCAATAGCAGCAGGCGATTCCCGGCGCGCTTGAAATCCTTGGTGACGGTTGCCTTCACATCACTAACCCGGCCCATCGTGGCCACGGCGAGAGTGGGAGGCACGTCGATCCTTCTTCCCCCCGCTTCAAACGTGCCCGAACTGGAATCCTTGCCGGAGATGAACGGCACGCCTAATTCAATGGAGAGGCCGGCGATGGTATCAACCATCTGTACCAACTCAAATGCCGTTTCCGGGCGCACGCGAGGCGTGTAGAAATTGTCGCAAAGGACCATCTCGCGGTAATTTGAGCCGGCTACAACGGCCTTGGTGATCGCTTCGAACATCATCAGACGAGCCAGGGCGGCGGGGTCGACCTCGCCATAAAAGGGATTGAAGGCCAGGGTGGTAATAATCCCGTTCTGCTTATCCCGCAGAGGAGCGGAAACATAAATGTTAGTGGGCATGCGGTGGTTCTTGCCCGCATAGGGACCCACCGCCGTCCGCCCCTGCACGGTAGAATCAAATCGCGTCCCCGCGGGACTTTGGTCGGCGCAGTGGTAGTGGCGGAGCACGCCGTGGATGGCCCGGCTCCATTCGTCGCTCGCGTGTGGTTCGGAGATCTTCAGGGGCGCGAGGCGCCGCTGCGGTGCCGATGTAGGCGTGGGATCAATGGGACAAGCGCGCCAGAGAAAATCCATGCCCAGGTCCACCACCAGATCACCCTTCCATTGCACCTGCAAACGACCGCTGTCCGTGAAGTATCCAAGGGTCGTGTGCGCAACCTCAAAGCGGTCCAGGATCGACTCTGCCTCTTGGATTTTCTCCACCGGTACGGCCATCAGCATTCGTTCCTGCGACTCGGAGAGAAGAATTTCCCAAGCCGTCAGGCTCTGGTCCTTCAGCGGGACATTGTCGAGGGTAATCCACACCCCCGTATCCGCTCCCATTTCCCCAACCGCGCAGGAGATGCCACCGGCGCCAAGGTCGGTGATGGTACGGAGGCAATTGCGGTCGCGCAGCAAGGGAATCGCCGTGGTAAAGCTCCGCTCCGTGATGGGATGCCCGATCTGAACAGCCGCCGATTCCTTTTCCAGGGTCTCGCCGGTCATGGCCGCCGAACTCGCGGTGGCGCCGTGGATGCCGTCGCGCCCCGTAGCACCCCCAAACAGCACGGCCACGTCGCCCGGCCGCGGCTGGTCCTTGCGCGCGTATTTCCTGGGGATAAGCCCCAACGAATGTCCCAGGGCAAAGCACTTGGCATAGCCGGGATGGCACCGATAGACAGGATGCATCATGGGAATGCCCATCGGGTTCACGTAATAGGCCGTGGCCCGGATGGACTCCGAAACGATCAGTCCCGGGTGGAGCGCGCCGGGCGGCACATCCTGTTCCGGCAATCGCGGGTCCATGGTGCCCATGACCGTCGTTCCGCCGATGGGATATGCCCCTTTGCCAAATCCGAGCGTGTCGCGGATCACCCCTCCGTGTTTGGTCGCGATTCCGCCGAAGGGCGCAATGGAACTGGGGAAGTTGTGCGTTTCGCCTTTGATGGTCACCACCCAGCCATCCGCAAAGTCCATCCCGCCGGCATTATCCGTAAAGGAAGAAACCACCAGCGGATGGTTGATCTTGCGGGTGGCCGCCATGAGCTTCTTCAAGAGGCCCAGGCTTTTCCAGGTCGTGTGGTAGCAGTGGTCGCTCCAACTCTGGACCAGGATTTCAACTTCCGCATCCGTGTAGGGATGGCCGCGCTCCCGTTCGTGCGCCTGAATCACTTTCATCTGTGAAAGGGGAGCGTACCAGGACCGCTCCCGCGACAAAGCTGCCAACTCATTATCGCCCAGGCCCTGGAATGAAACCTTGCTTACCGGGTCGGGCTTGCCACTTGGTCGAAGGGTGGTTACAGCCTCGTGTGGCTCGCGAATTCGCTCGACGACCTTGTTGTAAAGGAAACGTGCCGCCAGGCTTTTGGCCTCCGCATCTTCCAGCCCGCAGAATTGATACCGCCGGCTAAGGCGGGCAAATTGCAATCCGCTTTCTCCCAGCGCACGCGCACCGGCCAGAATCGACGGAGTCTCCGGATCGGTGACGGCGGGACGATAAGCGATCTCCACGATAGGGCCCAGACTCGGATCAAGCTGCGAGGATTCGGCAGGCATCTGATAAAGCGGGTTGACGAGCAGAGGCATTAACCGCTCCAGGTTAATGTCTCCCTCCAGCCAGACCACACGTTCAATCCTGACGTTGGTCAGCCGGCTGTGTCCTCTCCGGCGGAAGAAGCTCAACCAGGTGCGAGCCTCGGGATCATCCTGGGACAGGGTATAAATGCTGTGGATCGCCATCTTTGCCTCGACGAATGGGTAATGGGCCTACGAACCGGCCGTCCATTATAACTGGGAAGAGCAACCCTGGCTGCAATTAACAGCTCTTAATATCAGGGGGCGGTTTTGGCCACTTTCACCCCCACGAGTTCGGCCCCGCAACCGAATGAGCTTTTTTGTCCACAAGTAGTTGATTTTGGCTTCAAAAGAGCGTAGATTCGGCTTTGGGATCGATCGCGCCGCCCCTCAAGGAAGGGTGTCATGAGGAAACGTGTAAACATTTTGTTTGTGGGTTTGGTCAGTGCTTTTATGGCGGTTGGGACGATTTACGCCCAGGAGAAGGCCGATCCCAACAATACCTCACTGGGCGACATCGCCCGCCAGCTCAAAGCGCAGAAAGCCAAGGAGCCCAAACCGGCAATGGTCATCACGAACGACAACCTGCCTGCTGCCCAGCCGGGCGAGTCCGGGCCCAGCGCTGTCTCACAGGGGAAGCCCCCCTCCGCCACTCCTCCCAAAGATAAGGATCCCGAAGGGACTTCGAAAGCTCACGACGAAGCCTATTTCCGCTCGAGCCTCAGCAAGCTGCAGGACCAACTGGATACCCATAAGCGCGAACTCAACGTGTTACAACAGAAGCTCGGACAGAATGACGTTCAGTATTACCCCAACCCTCAGGACTCCTTGATGCAACAGTACACCCGGGAAGATATCAACAAGCTCGCGGCGGATATCGATGCCAAGAAAAAACAGATTGCCGACGATGAAAAAGCCATCGAGAATCTGCATGAGCAGCTTCGGCGCGAGGGTGGTGATCCGAGTTGGCTTCGCTAGGCGGGGGGCACATGGGCCGGACCAAGCTGTTGTTCTCGATGATATCGATGTTAGTTGTGACCGTGCCGCTTGTGGCGCAGCCTCCGCCGCAGGATTCGCTCGCCGACGTGGCTCGGAAGCTCCGCGAGCAACACGACAAGGCCGCGAACAAGGCCCCCAAAGTCTTTACCAATGACAATCTTCCGGCGCCCGCACCCTGGGAGCCGGTTAACTCCCAGGTAGGCCAGTTTCCCCCCGCGACGCCCCCCTCCGCTTCCGGAGAAGCCGCGGGCAAACCCGCCTCCGCATCCCCCTCTGAGGAAGCGGTTGGCAAGCCGGCTGAATCTCCCGAAGGTAGCCAGAAGACGCGTGAATACTGGCAGGGGAGGTTTGCCGCCGCGCGCCGCGATTTGGCAAATGCCAAGCGTCAGCAAGAACTATCCGAAGATGAATTAAACCTCCTGCAAATCCAGCAGGTGCGCGAGCTTGACAGCAGCGCAAAGGCCGACCTCACCGCCAAGGTCCAGGCCAAGCAGTCCGAGGTTGATGTCAACAAGGCCACAACGGACGCTGCCCAGAAGGCTCTGGATGATCTCGACAAGGAATTCAAGGACAGTGGAGCTCCGGAAGACTGGAGTCAAACGGATGCACCCAAGGCGCAACCTGGAGGCTAAGCACTAATTACCCGTAGGTCTGACGAGCCGGCTCCCGTCCCCGCAGGGGGATGGGAAGGAATGAAGTGGTTGGGCAACCAGACAAAGGTTCTCCGATCCATCAGGACTTCTCGCCAAGGTGAAGAGCGGCAACCCCTCCCGTAAAATTCACATAGCTCACATTCTGGAATCCCGCGTCCCGAAGCATGTCTGCAAACTCTTCCTGGGGGGGGAATTGCGCGACAGAATCGGGCAGGTACTGGTATGCCCCTTCGGCGCCGGAAATCCACGCGCCAAGGCGAGGCAGGACGCGGCGAAAATAGATTCGAAAGAGCGTGCCGAAAACCGGCCAAATGACCTGCGAGAATTCCAGGATGGCGACGCGTCCACCCGGCTTCAAGACCCGCCTCATTTCTTCAATGCCTCGCGTATAACTTGCCAGGTTGCGAAATCCGAAAGCGGAAGTGACGGCGTCCATGGAGTCATCGGCGAAGGGCAAGTGGAGGGCATCGGCTTCCATGAAGAGGACACGCCGCGCATGCGTGGACGCCTTGCGGCAGGCAATTTTCAACATGGGATGGCAAAAGTCTGCTCCCAGCACCGTGCCCTGGGATAGTCGGCCCAGCCCGATGCTCAGATCGCCGGTACCGCAGCAGAGGTCGGCAACCCGTGATCCGGGGCTGGCCAGGACTTCCTTTAGCGCCCGCACCATGGTCCGGCGCCATATGATGTCTTGTCCCACCGAGAGAAAGTGATTTAGAAAATCGTACCGGTGCGCTACGGATGAGAACATGCCTCGCACCGCCGCGCTGGTGGACGCCTCATCGCGCCCCACCCCCAGGGGACTCCCCTCGCCGGGGACGCGCGCGGAGTTATACATTCACTGCCCCGCGCTGAATCTCACGGAAGGCTTGCGCGACGGCCGCTTGGGGCACGTCCGGGGTCACGCGCACCTTGCCGATGCCCTCCGGCAACACCCAATGAATCCGCCCTCCCACGGCTTTCTTGTCGCGAGGCAAAAGGCCCAGCACCTTATCTTCGCCGAGGTCGCAAATGCGCGGCAGCGGTCCCACGGCACTCACCAGGCTGGCTATCCGTTTGCCCACTGCAGGATCAAGGAGGTTGGCAAGTTCTGCCAGACGAGTGACCATCAGCATTCCCCACGCCACCGCCTCCCCGTGCAGAAAACGGCGATACCCCGTTGCCTCTTCCAGGGCATGGCCGTAGGTGTGGCCTAAATTGAGAATGCGCCGCAACCCCGCCTCCTTTTCGTCGCGGCTTACCACGTCGACCTTCACTTGGGCGGCGCGCGCCACGAGGGTCTCCAGAATCTTTGTATGCCCGGGCTTTAGTCCTGGGATTCTGTTTTCAATCCAACCAAAAAGACCCGGTCCCGACAAAATTGCGTGTTTGACGGCTTCATACAATCCGGATTGAAAGGCGCGCGGTGAAAGTGAGGCTAGAACGGCCGGGTCAGAAACCACCAGGCGCGGCGCGCAGAAGGTCCCGAGAAGGTTCTTCATGCCGCGGATATTGACCGCTGTCTTTCCCCCCAGGGCACTGTCCACCTGGGCCAGGACCGTGGTCGGGGCCTGCACGTAATCAATACCGCGCATGTAGGTCGACGCCACGAACCCGCCCAGGTCGCCTACCACACCTCCCCCGAGGGCGACCAGCAGTGATCTGCGGTCTGCCCCTCGTTCCAATAATTCGGCGGCGACATTCCCTGCCCTGGCAAGGCTCTTCGAAGTCTCGCCGGAAGGCACCAGGATGGGTTGTACCCTGCCCCTCCCTGACTCGCGCGCAAACCTTCTCCCCCATCTCTCCCAGAGACTGGCTTCCGTGAGCACGAAGGAAGATGTGTACCCTCGCAACCGGCGCAACGCCTGCCAGGCCCCACGGCCAACGATCACCCGATAATCACCTGCACTCGATTTCACCAGCAGTCGCCGCATAACCCTCCCGAAGTGGTCCTTCCTTGAGATTGTACCAACAAATACCATGCTGTCGCAGGGCCGGCAAGAGTCGAAGTGGTCAGTCTGCTCTCCGAAGAACAACCTGCCTGATGAGGACTTGGTCACGCATCTCGTGATGTTGCGGATCCACTCCTGTCCAAAGTAAAGTGGCGGAGCCGGGACATTCAGTTATTTTGGACGCCACTGTTGCGGAGTTGCCCAGCGATAGCTATGATGGAACCACGCATGGTGACACGCAAGAACAGCGGAGTGGATTTTGTCATCCTCGGAGGGGGCATTGCCGGGATGCGGGCCGCCATCGAGTTGGCCCGCGGCGGCCGTGTCCTGGTCCTGACCAAGGACGACCTCTACGAATCCAGCACCGAATACGCCCAGGGCGGCATTGCGGCGGCCTTGAGTGAAGACGACGAGGTGACGCTGCACCTGCATGACACGCTCCTTGCCGGCGACGGACTCTGCCGCCAGGAGGCCGTGCAGGTGCTGGTGGAAGAAGGACCGCGGCAAATCCATCAGCTTATTGAGTGGGGCATGCACTTCGACCGTAACGGCTCCAAGCTGGCATTTACGCGGGAGGGAGCCCATAGCCGCTCGCGCGTCCTGCACGCCCAGGGCGACTCCACCGGCAGTGAAATCCTGCGGGCCCTGATGGCCAAGGCCCGGACGCTCCACTCCATTTAATTGCAATCCCACGCCTTTGTCACCGAACTGGTTGGGGAGGACGGCCGCGTACGCGGAGTGAGTTACCTCGACGCGCAGAACTCCCAGCCCAAGGACATTGCCGCCAGCGCCGTGTTGCTGGCCACGGGTGGGATGGGGAACGTGTACAAGGAAACCACCAATCCTTCCGTGGCCTGCGGTGACGGCGTGGCCATGGCCTACCGCGCCGGCGCGCTCGTGAGCGACCTGGAGTTTATTCAATTTCATCCCACCGCGCTCTTTGTGAAGGGAGCGCCTCGATTCCTCCTCTCGGAGGCTTTGCGCGGCGAGGGGGCTCACCTGCGGAACCTTCTGCTGGATCGGTTTATGCCGCGCTACCACGAGGCGGCCGAACTGGCGCCCCGGGACGTTGTGGCGCGGGCCATCATCCTCGAGATGCAGAAGACGCGGGGGGATTTTGTTTATCTCGACATGACCGGCCTGAATGCGGAACACGTCAAGAAGCGATTCCCGCGAATTTACAATACTTGTCTGAGCTACAACATCGATATCACCACGGACCTGGCCCCCATTCGCCCGGCGGCGCACTATGCCATGGGTGGCGTGGCCACGGACCTGCACGGAGCCACTTCCCTTCCGGGGCTTTTCGCCGCCGGGGAGGTGGCCTCCACCGGCGTGCATGGCGCCAACCGCCTGGCCAGTAATTCCCTGTTGGAAGGTTTAGTCTTCGGGGCCCGTGCCGCTGCCGCGATTCTGAACAATCACACCCCCGCCCCCTTTCCTTCTCCCGCGCCGAAAGCGAATGCCCATGAGAGTCAACCCGCGGCGTCTTTGCCCGGGACGCTCCCCTGTCCCGACGTTACAAAAGCTGTCGATGAGGCCCGCGCCATCATGTGGGAGAAGGTCGCCATCATTCGCAACGGCAAGCACCTCACCGAGGCGGTGAAGCGACTGGGCGAACTCGGTTTGCCGGAACCCCCGCAGCCCTCCCGGCAGGCTTATGAAAGCCGCAACATCCTCACGGTGGCCCGGTTAATCGCCCGCTGCGCACTGGCCCGTGAGGAAAGCCGCGGAGCTCACTACCGGTCCGATTTTCCCCTCAAGAACGAGAGCGCGCACGCACGCCATTCATTCATTCGGAACAATTCCTCTCCCTATTTTGCCTGACCTGTGCAGCGGGCCTACTTGGAATCCGGTTTCCGCTTGTCGCTCGGAAGCGACGCCAAGATAGCGGTTCCCAGGATGACAAAGATCAACAGCAGGACAATCCAGGTGGGAATGCGCACCCAGGGGGCGGCCAACATTCTGGCGCCGATGAGAATCAGGAGGAACGCCAGAGCCGTGCGCAGGTGGCGGAAGCGCGACATCCCCCCCGCCAGGACGAAATACAGCGATCGTAATCCCAAAATCGCCAGGGTGTTGGAAGTGAAAATGATGAAGGCGTTCTGCGTGACTGCGAAGGCGGCAGGGATGGAATCGATGGCAAAGGTCACGTCGACCGCCTCAATCAGGATGAGAACCAGCAGGAGCGGGGTGGCGCACACACGGCCGTTGCAACGAGTAAAGAAGCGTCCTCCTTCGTACCCGGCCGAAATCGGGAACCATTTGCGCGCCAGGCGGAGAACCGTGCTGCGCGTCGGGTCGTAAGGCTTATCGTCCCCGCGGAGCAGCCGCACGCCCATGACGAGCAAAAACAGGGCAAAGACGTATAGCACGCTGTGAAAATGTTGGACTAATTCGACTCCCGCGACAATGAAGATGCCCCGCATCACCAGGGCCCCCACTACTCCCCAAAAAAGCACCCGGTGCTGGTACTCGGCGGCCACCCCCATCGACGTGAAGATCACCGCAAAAAGGAAGATATTATCGACGGAAAGTGATTTCTCCAGGGCATAACTGGTAAGAAACTGGAGCGCCGCCTCCGTGCCATACACCCGGTAGATATACAGATTGAATACCAGTGACAGTGCGACATAAAAGACGCTCCACCCTGCAGCCTCCCGGAAGGTAATCTGGTGGGGACGCCGATTAAAGACCCCCAGGTCCAAAACCAGGAGGGCCAGCACAAAAGCGATGAAGATAATCCACGGCCAAAGGTTATTCATATCCCAGGGTTGGGCACCCGAACACAATACCAGAATTAGCTCTGTTGTTCGTTCTTTTGCTGCGTGCCTGGAGGATCCGCAGAGAGAAGCTGGGCGACCCTTTCATGTCGATAGATCGCCCGAAGGGAAGTTATTTGGCGCCCGCTGATTTATCCAGGTCAGCCAGGGCGGCAAGAACCACGCGGCCCACAATGGTCAAGCTCAAGGGGCTGCAATGGTCCACGGTGTCCTTAGCGGTGTGCCAGTAGCCGTCGTCGGGGTCAAAGTCGATCAAGTCCACGGCGGCAACCCCCGCGTTAAGAAAGGGAATGTGGTCGTCCTCGACTGCCCGGGGGGAATCAAGGAAATACTTGTTGTATCCAAGGCGGTGCGCGGAAGCGAAAACCAAGTCAATCAACCAGGGGGTAGACTGCGCTTCGCGATGGATATCCAGATTGGCGTCGCCAATCATGTCAACAAGAATCATGGCATGAATGCGCCCCAATTCCCCACGAGCTGAAAGCCTCTCAACCAGATGCCGGCTGCCGTAGAGGCTGTCCGTCTCGGTCCATTCCCGCACGGCTTCTTCCCCGTCGAAGAACACCAGCCAGTATGTGAAGGTGTGCTTACGCCCTGCGAGGGCCCGCGCCAACTCCAACAGCAGCGCCGCGCTGGAAGCGCCGTCATTGGCGCCTACGAAACGGATGTTGTCAAACCGTTTCGTGTCGTAATGGCCCGTCACCATGACGATTTTGGGCTTCTCGCCGGGGAACTTGGCGATGAGGTTGGTCATCGGGGTCGGACCAAGGGGGGTCGAAGCAGTAAAGGAGTCCTCTTCAACCTCCGCGCCCGTTGCCTTGAGCTGGCCAATGATCCACCGGCGCGCATCAGCCAGGGCTTTTGACCCCGCGGGCCGGGGACCGAAGGAAACCAACCGTTTCAAATCCTCAAAGGCCCGCCCGCCGTTAAAGGTTTCTCCGGAAGATTGTGCCCCCGCCAGGGAGGGAGCAATGAGGAGCGCCAGAAGGCTGCCGGCCGCAAGACAAGTCCAATATCTTTGCCGCTTAGGCTTCGGCATTTTGCTTTTTCCGCTTCTTCTTTACCCAAACCAGCCAGGAAAGTCCGATGCTCAGGAAGTAGAGGCCCACGAGCGGAATCCAGATGACGAAGATGCTCGCCATATCGTTGGTGGGAACCACGGCGGCGGCAATTACGGCGGTCAGCAGCACCGCATAGCGGAAATTCTTGAGGAGAAACTTCGGCGTGACGATGCCGAAAGCCGAGAGCAACATGATCACAACGGGCAGTTCGAACACGATGCCCACCGCAACCACAATGGAGATGGCCAGATCCCAGTATTCGTTGATCGTCACCATGGGCTGGAACTGCATGGCGAATTCCAGCAGGAAGCGGAACACCTTGGGCAGAGCCAGCTTGTAGGCAAAGAAACCGCCGGAAATGAACAAGCCGCTGGTGAGAAGAACAAAAGGCCAGATATATTTCTTTTCGTTACGGTAAAGCCCGGGCGAGACAAACAGCCAGAGTTGAAACAACACGTAGGGGGATGCGAGGAAAATCCCCCCCATGATGGAAAGCTTGATATAGAGGTTGAAGGGGTCTACGGGGTTGGTGTAAACCAGTTGCCCCGGCAAGTGCAACGCATGCAATGTGTCGGTCAGCGGCTTCGCCAGGTAGGCATAGATGGCGTCGCGCTTAAGGAAGCAAAGAACCGTTCCGATAATAATGGAATAAATGCTGTGCAGCAGGCGGACCCGCAGCTCCTCGAGATGCTCGAGGAACGACATCTGCTTGCCGTTCAGTTCCTTTTCCTCAGGATTGGGGTCGGGTGTCTTCGGGGGTGGGTTCTGGATCGTGATGCCCATAAGTGGAGGTGGTTTCGGACGCGCTCTCGGACTGGCGGTCCAAATTCCTTATTTCCTCTTCCAGTGAATTCTTTAGTTCATTTGACGCGCGGCGCAACTCTCCCAAACCCTTGCCCAAAGTACGAGCGATCTCCGGGACTTTTTTGGGTCCGAAAAGCAGGAAGGCAATGAACAGGATAAAACCGATCTCGAAAAAACCGCCGCCAAACAATGTCCGCCTCCACTGCGATAATAGGAAAACCCCGTGGGGTTGTCAAGGTAAACTGCACAGGGTTTGGGCAACGGCAGATCCCATGACGGCAGATGCCCAAGCACGATACAGAGCGACATTTATTACAGCACCGCTAGAATAGGCACCCGTACTATTAGGGCGCGGGTGGCGCATACATCGCCGTGTATGTATGCGACCCGAACCTCGCGCCGCGACCTGCCCGAGTGACGCAGACATAAAAGGCGATGTCTGCGCCACCCAATGATTGCTTCATTTCCCCCAACTCGCGATCACCTTGACGAGTCTCCTTCCCGCGGAACTGTCATCGCAAAATGTAGAAACTCCAGGGCCGGGCTCAAGCCCGGCGCTACGTTCGGATGCGTCATCATTTCTGTCGCTCTGTATAACTTGACCTGTTAGGGGGACTTGGTGGATAGTCGGCGTGGGCCACCGGCGCGTGGGGATTTCCACAATGAGGAACCAACCGGCGTTCCCTCAGCGGCGGGGCGTGCTTTCGTGACAGGCTGGATCAGTTGTGATGAATAGGACTTCGCGTTCATTATTGAGGATTGCGGAATATAGTGACAGGCTTCGTAGCGCCGGCATCTTGCCGGCACCGGAAAATGCCGCCAGGATGGCGGCGTTACGGGATGTCACCATATTCTGCAATCATCTATAAGGAGCAGGCTTCATGATGATTGATTCGTTTCAAGGAATCTCGCACCGAACTCTCTTCTATTCGGCCGTTGTTGGCGTGTTCGGCTTGATCGCGGTGCTCTGCGCCACTCTCCTCCCGGTCCGGGCACAAACGGCTCCGCGGGGATCCGCGGCCAATGCGGACGCCACGGTCCACGTTGACGTGACGCCGGAGCACATCCTGAATACGATCGACCCCGACACGGCCACCGGTGCCTGGATGGACGACCTGACCAAGGCGCAGGTGGACAACCTCACCAGACCCGAAACGATTCGGGCCGTCAAAAACCTGGGCTGGGGTTCCATCACCATGCGCAACAACAGCGAGTTGCGCCTGAGCGCCTGGCACTGGAACGAAAACGGCGCTTGGAGCGATCCGGCCGGCAAGAGCGGGTATTTCGCCGGCAGCGCGGAACTGGGCGAACCCATCCACTACGGCAATTCCTATTCGCTTCCCCATCGCAATTTCATGACCAGCGGCGATGCGCCCTTGGTGGCGGGTCCGCAAAGCTATTGGAAGAGCAATCCCTACCTGACCCGCCATTTCACGGGTGAAAGCGACGCGCTGCACCCACAGTGGGTAGTAATCGACATGGGCATGGCGCGCGCCGTGGACGCCATCCACATCCAATGGGTCAATCCCTATGCCGTCACCTATGTGGTGCAATATTGGATCGGCGATAAGAACGCGCTCGACTGGGACACGGGTCCGATTGGCGTGTGGACGGCCTTCCCCTCGGGCACCGTGACCAGCGGAACGGGTGGTGACGTGCACCTCAGGCTCTGCGATAAGCCCGTCACCGCCCGCTTCGTGCGCGTTTTGATGTCGAAATCCTCCCATACTCCTGACACCCACGGCGCGCAGGACATCCGGAACTGCGTGGGTTATGCCCTCCAGACGCTTTCCATGGGGACAATCAATGCCCAGGGAACCTATTCCGTGGTCTACCCCCCCAATGGTGTGGAACCGGGGCCATCCAAAGGACCCGTTGCGCGTGAAAGCGACGACGAGGAAGCGGCCGCGGTGTTCCCCGGCTCGGCGGAGGATACTGCGGGGTCCTTCTGCGCTTCCTCCATCGACCCCTGGCACGGTGCCGACAACCTGGTCACCGGCGGCCACGATATGTACAACGGCATCGACAACTTCTTCACCAGTGGATTGACCATGGGCCACGCGGCGCTGGTTCCCTGCACGGTGATCTATGGCACGCCCGAGGATTGCGCCAACGAGGTCGCGTACATCCATAAGCGCGGTTATCCAGTGGTGGGTATCGAGATCGGGGAGGAGTGCGACGGCAAGCACACCATGCCGGAAGACTACGGAGCGCTCTTCTGCCAATGGGCGGACGCCATTCACAAGCTGACTCCGGACGCCAAGCTCGGCGGCCCGGTTTTCGAAGGCGTCGACAAGGACATCACCCTTTGGGTCGATGACGAAGGCCGGACCTCCTGGATGTCCCGCTTCATCGATTACCTGAAGACCCACGGACATCTCCAGGATCTCTCTTTCATGTCGTTCGAACACTATCCCTTGATGGTCAATGGCTTCAGTCCACCCAACGACTGGGACTCGCTCTACCTGGAACCGGGCATCATGAAGCACGTTCTGCGCATGTGGCGCGAGGATGGCGTCCCCAGGGAGATACCCCTGATCATCTCCGAGAGCGGTATTACCGCCGGCCACGAGGGGAGAGGGTATCTCGGCGTGACGGGCCGGGCCATCTGGGAATGCGACGCCTTCGGCACCTTCTTCGAACAGGGCGGGACGGCGTTCTACCGGCCGGCGATCAATGACGGCACCGGGGGCCGTTGGGGCGGCGGGGGAGGACCCAACGGCGGCGGCGCCAACGGCACGCCGGAGTACACCCCCTTCATGTCGGCGCACCTGATCAATTTCGAGTGGTTGCAACACAGCGCGGGACCTAACCGGATCTTCCCCGCCTCGGCCGACTTGATGGACGCCGCCGGGCGCAAAGTGATTACCGCTTACGCCGTCCATCGCCCGGACGAAAACTGGTCGTTCATGCTGATCAATCACGACCTGAATGCAGCTCACACGATTCGCATGGTCATCGACGACGCGAATCACAAGCAATATTCTCTTGTGGAGCCTGTCGCTCTGGTGCAGTACTGCAACAACCCCGACGAAAACAAGAGTACGACCATGGCCCCCAGCCCCGCTGGCCTGTATACCCTGCCGGCCGGATCGATCACGGTGCTTCGCGGAAAGTTGAAGTAAGTGCTATGGCCTGAGGGCAGGCGGCGGCTTGGAACGGATCCAAGGGGAAAGTGGCTGACGGCAGAGGCCGGACGCGTAAAGTAATCGATGCGACCGGGAAAGCGACGGAGAAGTCGAGAAAGTTAACCCTCAACCGCTACTTCGAAAGACAATATGGCCAGCAAGTAGCGCGCTCACGCTTCCCAATGCCGGCTGATTTTGATCCGACATCACGTTTTTCGATCGCAAGTCCGCGCTTGCAGATCGAAGGCGGGGGGCATGCTAGAACCGCTTCAAGCTTTGCCGGTCGCCCCGTCCCAGATGCCCCCTCGCGGGTTGGCTATCTCAGTGGGTCGGCTTGGCCCGGGCAGTAGTGCCACTTGTGGTGTGGGTCGTTGCCGTGGCACTCGTCGTCGTCGTGGCCCCCGTCGTTGCGGTAGTACTCGTCGTTGTCGTGTGAGCCGGCACCGAGCTGGCATGGAGCTCCCGCTCATGCTTTTGGCGCCACTCTGCCTCGCGAAGCTCCCGCTCATGCCGTTCATGCCACTCTGCCTCGCGAAGCTCCCGCTCGTGCTGTCGGCGCCACTCTTCCTCCCGAACCTCCCGTTCATGCCGTTCGCGCCACTGTTCGGGAGTCAAATTCTGATTGCCCGCCGTATAACTGTTCCGTGCCGGCGCATTGCTGCCCGTCGCGGTGGGAGCGCTCGTCAGCGTCGTACCGCCCAGCGTCGTGGAAGTACTGTCCGGCGTGTACGAAGAGGAGGTCGGGTCTGTAGTGGATTCCTCGCCGGGGGAAGCAGCCGACTCGGTGGTGGAGTCATTGCCCGATGTTGTCGAAGTCTGAGAGTGGTTCGGAGCGTGGTGTGAGCCCCCCAGTTGGTCGTAAGTTGGCGACGGCCATCGACCTGTCGTCGTGTTGCTGACGCCGCGCGCGCCGGCTTCGCCATCCGGACGATGCCAGTCGCCCGTGCCGTCCCAATAAAGGGTAGGTCTTTTGCCAGGTTTCGCCGCGGGCGTGGCCGATGCGCTCGCCGTGGCGCCCCCCCCCTGGCCTGTGGTCGAGTTCGAGGTTGTGGCCACGCCGGTTGAGGGTTGGGCGGTTGGCTGCGAAGCCGCTTTCGCGGTTTGGTTCGACGTTGATTTCGAGGCCGGGGCAGGCGTCGTTTGTCCCCAGACAGGCATCACGGCTACAAGAGCAAGAACTGCCATTAACACTATGATTCTCTTCATGGCTAATCTCCTTAGCTTAATTCCGGTCTGCAGGCCGGGGAGGGCCCTGGGCGCCGGCCGCAGAATTCCGAAACTACTCTCACGGGCCCGGATAGAACAGCCTACGCGAATGACTATAGCCCGAATGGACCAATCGACAATATTACGTCCGTACTATCTCCC
>DATJVT010000148.1:0-18015 GCA_035501695.1 Terriglobia bacterium
GTCTGTCGGCGGTTGAACCTGCCGGCGAGGGTTCCTGAAGCGTGAATAACGCATGCACATCTTTTCCAGCCGCGTCGGCCTTCCTCGAATTGACCGGTGCGCTGGTCCTCCGGGAGTCCGGCCTCGCATTCCTTACGGTGGCGGCGATAGAGTTTGAGCGCCATAAAGTCCGACGCTCATTTTAGCACGTTGCACGCTATTGCACGCTGGAAAAATGATTTTTTCGTAAGTTACTGAAAAGATTATGGCGGAGAGGGTGGGATTCGAACCCACGTGCCCGCTTTTGGCAGGCAAGACGCTTTCGAGGCGCCCCCGTTATGACCGCTTCGGTACCTCTCCGCGAAAAACAAGTTGTCAGTCTACAGTTGTCAGTTCTCAGTCGTCAGTCGTGATCTGAGTCTCCCATGTCAGCCCTCGGCGAGAGAAACCTTCATCACCTAAATCTAACGGGCCTCAACCTGATACTGAAAACTGACTACTGATGACTGTTTACTGATGACTTCTTCCTTCTCCTGCGAAAGAACTCCTTTATGATCGAAGCGCAATCGGCGGCCAGGATGCCGCCTGTAACTTTAACCTGGTGATTAAGCTTGCGGTGATTCAGCACGCGCAAGGCGGATCCACACGCTCCGGCTTGGGGATCGCGCGCCCCATAAATCAGGCGCCGCAATCGCGCCTGTACGATGGCGCCGGCGCACATCGCGCAAGGTTCAATTGTAACATAGAGGTCGCACCCTTCGAGCCGGTAGTTGCCCGACTTCCGCGCCGCGCGGCGGAGCGCCAGAACTTCCGCGTGTGCCGACGGATCGTGCAAGTGGATGGGGCGATTATGCGCTCGCGCCAGCACTTGTCCTTCCAGCACCACCACCGCACCCACCGGAACCTCTTCTTCGCGGGCGCCGAGTTCAGCCTCGCGCCAGGCCATGCGCATGAATCGTTCATCCTGAGTGGGCGGCGGGCCTCCCGCCGTGCTCTTTCCCATGCATCCATCGTAACATTGCCGATTTTCGATTGTCGATTTTCTGATGACTGACGACTGAAGACTGCCAACTACGCGGCACCATTCACAGCGGAAGACCGCCCCTGCTCCGCTTTTGCCTTGCGCCCCCGCCCCGAGTGGTGTAGAAATCTCCTTCTTAATCTTAGATGAGGGGAGACGTAACGATGATGAACCGACGAGACTTCATGCGCAGCGGCGCGTTGGGAGTGACGGCGCTGGCCGCCGCCGGGGCGCCCCGCGCGCTTTTCGCCAATCCCTATGGCAAGCCCATCGGGCTCCAGCTTTACACGCTCCGCGATCAGCTTCAGAAGGACGTGTTGGGTACGCTCAAACAGGTGTCGGCAATTGGCATCAAGGAAGTGGAGATCTACGATCTGTATGGAAAGACGGCGGTGGAGTTCTCCAAGATCCTGAAGGACGATGGCCTCACCGCTCCCAGCGGCCATTACATGACGCGGCACCTGCACGGAAACTGGGAAAAGGAAATCGAGAATGCCAAAACCATAGGAATGAAGTACATGGTGAACGCCATCCTCGATCCCGATGAACGCAAGACCTTCGACCAATGGAAGGCCCTGGCGGAACTCTTCAACAAGGCCGGCGAGCAGACGCAGAAGGCCGGGATTCAATACTGCTATCACAATCACAACTTTGAATTCCAAAAGTTCGGTGGCACGGTGATATACGACTACCTCCTCAAAACGCTCGATCCCAAGCTCGTCAAGTTTGAAATGGACTGCTTCTGGGTGACGCACGCGGGCCAGGATCCGGTGGCCTACTTCAAGAAGTATCCCGGCCGCTTCCCGCTGCTCCACATCAAGGACATGAAGGATCATCCTCCCGCCACGCAGGAAAAGGACGACGTGATGGGAATGTTCGCGCCCGTGGGCCACGGCACCATCGATTGGAAACGCATCTTCGCGGCCGCGCCCATCGGTGGGATGCAGCACTTCTTTATCGAGCAGGACTGGTGCGAGCAGCCACCCCTGGAGGCGGTAAAGATGAGCTACGAGTATCTCCACGGGTTGACGTAGGAAGCCTGGGACGGCGGGGGCGTGACGGCCCTGTGAAGCACCGAGGTTGGTTGAGACGCAGCACTTAACAGCGCCGCGCCCCCCGCTTGATTGCTTGGAGATGTGACCGCGGAATCGCGCGGCGACCTGCGGTGCGGGATGGGCACTACTTACTCGCGCCGGGCTGGAGCAAGGAGAGCAGGTTGGAAAGCCGGGCCCGGACAGTCTCCACCGCGTCGTTCACGGCTCGCTCCTGCATTTCCTTCAACCTCGGTTCCATCCGGCTGAGCGCTTCGCTGATCCGCGCCTGAACTTGAGCTGAAGACGATGCCGCTGCCTGGTCCGCAAGCTCTTGAAGCTTGGCCTGCCACGCCTGGAGGCTGGCCCCGAGTGCCGCCTGGGCCGAGTGTTCCACCTGCTTACCAACCTGGTCTGACGATACAGCGGCCGTCCTTTCGGCAATCCCCTCCAGCAACCCTTGCCATGTTTGCAGGCTTTGTTCCGCCGCCGCATTGGCCGAGTCTTCCACCCGTCTCCTGACCTGCTCAGACGCGGAGGCGAGAGTCTGGCCCGCAATGTCTTGCAGCCGTGCTTGACACTCCTGCAGGCTCTTCTCCCCCGCCTGGTTGGCGGACGCCTCCACCTGTTTTCGAACCTGGTCGGATGACGCCGCCGCGGCCCGGTCGGCGATCCCCTGCAATTGTGACTGGAATTCCTCCAGATTCTTATCCGCCACGGCGCGGGACGATTCCTCCACCCGCTTTTGGACCTGTTCCGATGCCGCCGTGAACGTTTGGGCCGTGATACCTTCCAGGCGCGCCTGCAAGGCTTGGGCGTTCTTTTCCACGGCCGCGCGCAACTCATCCTCCAGCTTCCTTTGCAGGTTCTCGGCGGAAATTGCCACTTGCTGCTGAGCCTGTTCCAGGCGGCTGGCCAGCAGGGTATCGACCTCTGCTTGCAAGGATTTCGATTGCTCCTCTGCCGTTTCCCGGAAAATCTGAGCCAGCTTGCTGCGGAAGGACTCGCCGTGACGCTCTCCCAGTTCCTCCATTCTCGACTTGATCTGGAGAGCCACTTTCTCCTTGTTCTCCTGGATTTCAGCCTGAATGTGGCGCTTGAGATCCTTCAGACCCGCATCCCGTTCCTTATTGAAGGTATCGCGGGCGTCGCCCACCACTGCTTTGATCTGCTGCCGGACCTCTTCCACCAGGATGTCCCTCTCGGCATGCAGATTCTCGCTCCAGGTGGCCAGCGCCTCGCTGGATTCAGACTCCACCTGCGCCTGGATGCGTTCCCGCGCGTTGGCGATGCCGCTCTCGGTGATCAGGCTCAGTGCCGAGAGCGCTTGCGGCTCGATCCTCTCGTAAATCTGCTCCGGCGTGAGGGGCGCCGGGGATTTCTCCATGGCCTCGTTCAAGGTGACCTGGTATTCGGTGATCTTGTTGTCCAGTTCCTCCATTTCCCCTTTGAGCGCGTGCAGGCGTTGGCTGGAGGCCAGGATTTGTTCTTCCAGGGCTGCGATCTCCGGGGCCAGGGCAGTCTGGGCGCGCTCCCGCAGATCCATCTCCCATTGCAGGCCGGCCTGTTGTGAAGCCTGGTCGACTCGTTCGCGGAATTGTTGCGCCTGCGCGTCCGCGGTTTCGCGCAACTCCAGAAGGAACCGGGAAGCCGCTTCGTCGCCGGTCCTGGGCAAAGGAGACTCTACGGCTCGAGCTTTTTCCGCCTGCTTCGTGCGCGAGGGGAAAGGCCTCGGCGGGGATTCGGGGCGCGGCGCGGGACCGTTTTCCACGGGTGCGGGGATCGGTGGCAGTCGGACTGCTGTAGCTGCGAGCCGGCCCGCAGGCGCACTGTCCACCGGCACCATATGGGGGGGGAGGCGAATCTCAGAGAGCGCGGGGCGCGGCGCTGGCCGGCCCTCCACTGGGGCCGAGGGGGGCGGGGTGGGGCTCGGCGGCGAGGAGGCCTCCGGGGTCGGGAGATCCTCTTCGCACGGGGGGGAGGACTCTTCCTCTGCGGCTTCCGGCGCCCCCTTCTCTTCCCCCCCGACCCAGTCGTCCGGGGGAAACTCGATGCCCCAGATATTCTGCGCCTCCATCAACTGGGCTCCCGCTTCGATCATGCCGCTCCGGTTGGTCTTGGTGCTTACCCACACGATGTTGGCCTTGGCAATGCTTCCCAGGGTGGGGTTCTCAATGAGTATCTCCGCCCCGACCGCAAGACGATGGGAAGTTACAAACTTCGTCCCGTGTTTGTTGACGATGAGAGTGTGGGTATCTTCGCGAAAGGCATTTTGCTGGGCATCCTTCCCGTGGATCACAATGGGGAGAGAGAGGGAAATTCGCGAACTGCGCCGCCCATCGGCGGGTGAAGGCTTAGCCATGGACCACGTCCTAAGGGACAATCATCCGCGCGATTATAGTGAAGTAGGGACGGAAGAACAACCCATTCCATCGGTCAGGGCTGGCGCGCGGGGCCGCGGGGCGGGGGCGATGGCGCTTTGGCGGCCGGGCGGAGCCGTGCCGCGCTCTCCTGCAGTTCCTGCTGGAGCAATGCTCGGTACTGGTTCAAGCCGGCCTCGGCGGCGCGGTTCATCCTCTCGACAACTCCGTCTGCCATGACCGAGAGCTGGCGTCGCGCCTCATCCAAGGGAGTGGGGGGCCGTTCGAGGTCGTCCATGGTGGCTTGCAGACTGGCGCGGAGCTCCTGGGTCCTGGCCTCGAGCCTGGCGATTTCCTCCCGGGAAGCGCGCAGGCTTTCCCGCAGCACCCGGATTTCCTCCTCCAGGACACCCACCTCGTGCGCTTTGGCATGGGCGACGCGTTCGCGCAGGTCCACTTCCACTTCCAGGCCCAGCCGTTGAATAAGCTGCTTCAAATGGTCCCGGAACTCCTCCGCATGCGCGTCGGCGGCCTGCTGCAACTCTTGCAGCATCCGGATGGTAATCTCTTCGGCGGCCAGCGAGGTCACCACCGCCTCGGGTTCCGCCTCGGGCGGGGGTGCGGGCGATGCGGTGGCCGCGGGGGCGGGCGCAGGTTCCTCCCGCGCCTCATGGCTCCAGTCATCGGGGGGAAACTCGATTCCCCACAGATTCTGCGGTTCGTGCAGCTGGAGTCCGGCATAGTGCAGGTTCTCGCCGTGGTGCTTTTCACTTAACCAGACCACGGTCGCCTTCGCCGCCACCCCCAGGGCGGGACTTTCCACCATGACCTCAGTACCCTTGGCAATATGGCGAGGCGTAGAGATCTTGGCGCCGTGCTTATTGACGATCTGCGTGCGCACCGTTTCGCTGAACTTGGAGCCCTCGGCGTCCACTCCCGAGATAGTCACCGGGAGGGAAATCGAAAGTCGCGTGCTCCTGCGGTCGGGTTTCAGGGCATCGTTTCTCATTGGTCACACTACCGGCTACCACAAATGGGCCGACTATAACAGAGAGTGCACTGGGGAACAAGCGGGGCGTGCCTCACGGCGCCTTCGTGCGGCATTCATCGTTCCGGTTTGAGGTACACGACGCCCAGGGGCGGCAGGGTTAACTGCACGTGGCAGGGCTGGTTTTGCCAGCGCATGGGGATGGCTTGGCAGCCGTTGGCGTTGGTCACGCCGCTTCCCCCGAACTGGTTGTCGTCGGAATTCAGAATCTCGCGATAGAAGCACGCTTCCGGCACCCCCACGCGGTAGCCGGGGTGCACGACGGGGGTGAAGTTACACACCACCACCAGGTGGTCGCGCGGCGTCAGGCCCTTGCGCAGGAAGGCGACGACGGAATTGTCGGCGTCGTGAAAATCGATCCACTCAAAGCCCGTGTATTCGAAGTCGATCTGGTGGAGCGCTCCCTCCGCCCGGTACACGCGATTGAGTTGCGCCACCAGTTTCTGGAGTTTTTGGTGCGGCTCATAATCCAGCAGGTTCCAGTCCAGGCCGCGGGCGGAATTCCATTCGTTCCACTGCCCCAGTTCCGCGCCCATGAAGAGCATCTTCTTGCCGGGGTGCGCGTAAAGGAAAGCATAGAGCGCCCGCAGGTTGGCGAACTGCTGCCAAAAGTCCCCCGGCATCTTGGAAAGCAGCGAGCGCTTGCCGTGCACCACCTCGTCGTGCGAGAGCACCAGCACGAAGTTTTCATTGAAGGCGTAGAGCAGCGAGAACGTCAGGTTGGAATGTTGGTAGCGCCGGAAGATGGGGTCGACGGAAAAGTACTGCAACATGTCGTGCATCCAGCCCATGTTCCATTTCAGGCTGAAACCCAACCCCCCCACGTAGGTGGGGCGCGAAACCATGGCCCAGGAAGTGGATTCCTCTGCGATGGTCAGCGTGCCGGGGTGATGCCGGTGGGCGAGTTCGTTGAAGCCCTTGATGAAGGAGATGGCCTCCAGGTTCTCGTTTCCTCCAAAGGCGTTGGGAACCCATTCTCCGCTCTTGCGCGAGTAATCGAGGTAGAGCATGGAGGCCACCGCGTCCACGCGCAGGCCGTCGATGTGATACTTCTCCAGCCAGAACAGCGCGCTCGACCACAGGAAGCTCCGCACCTCGGTGCGGCCGTAGTTGAAGATGCGCGTGCCCCAGTCGGGATGTTCGCGCAGGCGAGGATCCTCGTGCTCGTACAGGTGCGTGCCGTCGAAGTAGGCCAGCCCGTGCGCGTCGGAGGGAAAGTGCGCCGGAACCCAGTCCAGGATCACCCCGATCCCGCGCTGGTGGAGGTAATCGACGAAGTACATGAAGTCTTCCGGCGTGCCGTAGCGGCTGGTGACCGCAAAATAACCCGTCACCTGGTATCCCCACGATTCGTCCAGCGGATGCTCCATCACCGGCAGCAGTTCCACGTGCGTGAAGCCCTGCTCCGCCGCGTAGTCCGCCAGTTGCGCGGCGATTTCGCGATAATTCATGACGCGGTTGTCTTGTTCCGGCACGCGCCGCCAGGAGCCCAGGTGAACCTCGTAGATGGCCAGTGGCGTGCGGAACCCCTGGCGTTGGGCGCGCTCCGCCATCCACGCCTGGTCGTTCCATGGGTAGCGGCTCAGGTCGCAGACGATGGAAGCGGTGCGGGGCCGTAACTCGGAGTGGAAGCCGTAGGGGTCGCTCTTCAACCCCAGATAGTTATTATATCTTCCCTTGATTTCAAACTTGTAAAGCTCGCCCTCGCGCAGGCCGGGAATGAAAATCTCCCACACGCCCGTGCTCCCCCGCACGCGCAGGGGATGGCGCCGGCCATCCCATTGGTTGAAGTTGCCCACCACGCTCACCCGCCGCGCGTTCGGCGCCCACACCGCGAACGCCACCCCTCGCGTCCCGGAGACCTCCGTCAAGTGCGCGCCCAGCTTTTCGTAAGTGTTGTGGTGGGTTCCCTCCGCCAGCAGGTGCAGGTCGAAATCGGACAGGACGGGCGGGAAGCGGTAGGGATCGTCGAATTCGTACTGGCCGGCGTAGTCGGTGCGCAGGCGGTAGGGAAACATGGCCGCCTCGCCCGGAAAAACGGCTTCAAAGAAGCCGTCCGCGTGGATGCGCCGCATGGGCGCCAACCCCTCCTGGCCCGGCCCACGCACCACCCAGGCTTCATGCGTGCGCGGCAGGAAGGCGCGAATGGCCACCGCCGTTCTGCCCTCCAACTCCACCAGGTGCATCCCCAGGATGTGAAAGGGGTCGCCATGCTCGCCGCGCAGGATTTGCCCGATTTCCTCCGCCGGCGCGGTCGTCTCAGCCAGCAGCTTGATTATGGTGGACATGCTTGCGATCGTCTTGTGGGTTATTTTATCTTGCCGCTTCGGGTCAGGGCGTGAAGTAGTTCCTCATCGCTTTTCATCTCGGATATTTTCACCCTGCGTCCTTCCACGGCCACTTCCGAATCCAGGGTGGTACGGAAAACCACCTTCGCATTCGAGGTGTTGATGACTTTTACGATGGCTCCATCGCGATCTACTCGGTACATGGTCTTACCCCTTTGTCGCGTCCTGAGCGGATATCCCGCCGCGATTCGCGACAGATTTGCTTCCGGTCTTGCTGGGCGGCCCCATCGGCCACTCCGTCCAAAGGTTACCAGTGGAGCGGGTCCGACACAAGCCGGATTTTGGCTTGGCGGGGGACGATGGGCTTTTGATATTTCATTTCAAAACCCGAGGCCGTATAATTCGCGCCGCCGGGGTGTCCTTCCTGGTACTCGAGTACTATTGCCCTTATACGAAGGTCATCCCACAATGCAGGACGACAGTACCTGGGTTGGTTGCGGTACGGGTCCTGACGACAGGACAAACACGCCGACACGCTGATCCTGAGATTAAACCCCGGGAGGATGTCCCCTCGTGGAGCGACATGGGAATTCGGGATTCACACTGCTCGAAGCTGTGATGGTGATGGCGATTTCTCTCGTTCTCGCTGCGGTTGCCGCTCCCATCGCTTCGAACGCCATAAACGCTTACTACCTCAGCGCCACGGTCTCGGCGGCCTCAGGCGCCATTTCTTCGACCCGCATGCAGGCCATCATGCACGGCTATTCGTATCAGCTTGTTTTCAGCCCCTCGGTCTTAACTTACCAGGTGATTCCGTCGGTGGGTCCTTCCACCACCATCCCTTTGCCCAATGCCGGCGGGGTGAGCATGCAGGGCTGGATTAATTGTCCGCTCACGAACCCGCAAACCCTGATCGTGTTAAGTTGCACGAAAATGACCGCCGGCGCCACCATAACTTACACATTCGCGGCCAACGGAACCGTCAGCTTCAGCCCGGCTTCCAGTCCGGCCGCGGTAGGAATGCAAATCTCGAACAAGGTGAGCAGCAACACCATTTGGGTGTCAGGAGTAGGATATGTGTCAACTTCCACGCCCTAGGCAAAAGTCCGGCGCGATGGGGATGTCGCTCCTCGAAGTTTTGATCGCGATTGCGATTCTCTCGATCGGCCTGATGGCGGGCGCTCTGCTGATGAGTACGACGTTCAAGACTTCGGTGCGGTCTCGCTACGTGGCCGAAGCGGCCCAGTTGGCCTCGGAAAAGCTCGAGGACCTCGGTCGCCTGCCGTCGTCGATCGACAAGGGCGTGGTTTATCCCGAGGCGCATATCTTCGTGCCCAGCGGGCAAACCTGCCAGTTGGCCGCATCCACGGGCGCCAACTGCGTCGGAAGCATCGCCCCCGCCCTCACCTGCGCGGGTGAGCCCAACTGCACTTTCAACCCGGTTTCCAGTGTCTACACCCCGCTGAGCATTACGTCCAATGAAGCGGGCGCGGGTGGAACCGTTTCCCCGGCCACCCTCACCGCCACTATCGTAGACTACACGGACGCCGTGTACCTGTCCGCCGGCAACGGCATCATGCAGGAAACCTACCAGACGTCAACGGGAGCGAGTCCGACCTTCGCGACCTTGACCTTTGGTCCCAACGGACAGATACCCACCGTCACGGCCACGGCTCCCGGCAGCGCGCAGGAGACGTTTGACCGCCGGTGGGTGATCGAGCAGGATCAACCCATCGCCGGCGTGCGGCGGATCACCGTTCTAATCACTCTGATGGACCTGACGGTACAGCCGCCGGTGACCTATCAAATGAGTATGGTGAGGCCATGATGAGCAGCCTGCGATTCAGGAATGACCGGTACGTCCGCTGGGGCAGGGTCACCCTCCGCCGCGGCCCAACGGACGCGGGCTTTTCGCTTTTCGAACTGGTGACTGCGATGGCGGTTTTCCTGGTGGTGGGCGGGGTTTCCCTGACCCTTTTTTCCCGCCACCAGACTCTGCTGGGCAAGGAGCAGGGGATGGCAGGGTTGAACATCGGCCTGCGCAATGCCCTCTCACAAATCCAGATGGACGGCGTCAATGCCGGAAGCGGCGTGCTTACCGGAGGAACGCAGATTCCTACCTGGCCGGTGGGGATCACCATTCAAAACAACAATCCCAACGCCGCGCCGGCGTGCAATCCGACCGCCACCAACCCACCCACCTACGCCGCCAACTGCTTTGACGTTCTGAATATCGTCATGGTGGACCCCAACACGCCCCCTCTCCAGTTGGTGAGTAGTTATGGAACCACCGCGGGGACCACCTGCCTGAACACCAACGCCAGCGGCGCAAGCCAGTGCACGGCGGCCGCCACCAACCTCAGCAGCACCGCCACCAACACCGTGACCGGCTCGGTGCCCGCGGGCTACACGGCCAGCACCGTCGCCCCCATGTACAAACAAGGTAACTATATTCTCCTCGTGGATGTCGCCCAACAGAGTGGTTTACAGCTTTTCACGACTTCCGTACTTTCCGCCACGGGCACCACCAGCGGCTCCAACGTCCAATTGACCTTCAACCAGACCCAGCCCGTGGGATTCAACTCCGGCGCCACGGTGGGCAACGACCCCCTGTCGATGACCGTCCCCTACTGCTACGTCAACACCACCAATGGCTCCCCCACCGTAACCTGGGCTTCGGGCAATAGCAAATTTGTAACTACCGGCGCCTGGCAAAATTACACCATCCAGATTGGCAATCTTTCCTACGCTGTTTCCGCCGTTAACAGTGCGACCAGCCTGACCCTTACCACCAATGCCACCGCCACCACCACCAGCGCGCCTTTCAATACCTCGGTTGGGGTGACGAACACCTTTTATTCGGGGGACTGGGTCCTGCGGCTCCTGCCGATTCAGTACTCGGTGAGCCTGGCGAATCCCGCCGATCCGCAACTGGTGAGGACGCAGGGCAATGTCAGCAGCGTGGTCATGGACCAGGTGATTGGTTTCAAGGTCGGGGCGGCCTGGTGGAATAGCACCAATATTGTGTCCGATTTCCCGTATGATTACCAGTCTGCGGACTACGCGAATAATTTCAGCCTGGTGCGGGCGGTCCGCGTCAGCATTATCGGGCGCACGGCTCCCAGCACCGATCCCAACTATTCCTATACCAATCCTTTTGACGGCGGGCACTACCAGATTCGAGGCAGTTCGATTGTCGTAAACCCGCGCAACTTGACCATGAGTAATGACTGAGGTGACTTATGATGCGCCGACTCACTCCCTTCGATCGCTGGCGTCCCGATATCCGGCCCCGCACAGTTTGGCCCGGGGCGGATGGGAAGACGAATCCCCGCGGCGTCGCGCTGGTCGTAACGCTCCTGCTCCTCTTTATGATGTCTGTGCTGGGGCTGGCGGCCGTACTCTCCACCAGTTCGGACGCGCTGATTAATGGCTACTACGGGAACTATCGGGGTTCCTTCTACGCCGCCGATTCCGGCCTTACCATCGCCCGCCAGAATATGCAAAGCTACATTATGAGCCTTGTCCCCAATGGAACGACCTGGTCGGGGACCTGGACCACATGCACGACGGGGAACCCCCAGCCCATCTCCAGCGTTGCGTACTCAAATCCCTATTCGAGCGCCACGAATTTGACCGGATCCAACGCCACCAGCCCTGCGTCCGTACGGAACTCCTGGCCCGAGAGTTTCACTATCACGAAAGCCACGCTGACCCTTCCCACCCCCGCCAACGGCGGATGCGTGGTCACGCTGACGGGTAACGGCTCTCCCTACTACACGTACACCTTTACCTACAGTTTGACCTCGGTGGGCACGGCTTCCGGCACGGAACAGGCCTCGGTTTCAGAGAACGGCTCCTTTGTTCTCTACATTGGGACGGTGGGAGGCACCGCACCCGCCAATACCTCCTTCTCCGCGTTTGGCGCGTTCATCAATAATTTTCCCCCCTGTTGGGGGCCCTTGGTTTACGGCACGCTGTCCGGACCTCTGTACGCGGCCTCGACCACCAATTGCCCAAACGGCGTCACCAATTGTGGCGAATGGAACTTGGGATCGGGGGGCTCCTACACCTTCACCGCTCCGGTCAACCAGACAGGGTCCAAATTCTCTTATTATGTCGGGAACACTTGCACCCAGAGCGCCAGCGTCCCGTTCACCAGCGGCCACACCACCATCAGCCCGAACTTCCAGGCGGGCTACAATTTGAATCAAAGCATCGTTCCCCTGCCGGGGAACGATTACAGCCAGCGGTGGGCGGTGCTGGACGGGTTGGGGTGCGGAGAAAACAACGGCAACCAGTGCGGCAACCTTTCGTCTCCTGCGCCGCTCGCCCCTACGCCTCAGCAGATGAACAGTTACAACCTGCAGAACGCCGACCAGCACAACGCTGCCGCAAGCCCCTATGCCACGGTTTCGGGGTCCACCTATACGCCCGCCACTTCCGGAGTTTATATCCCTTACACCTGTTCGGGCGCCACCTGTTCCCTTACTTCCACGGCGGGTGGAATCTATGTGGAGGATAGCTCCGGGGCCGCTACCACCGTAACGCTTACAGCGGCTACCTCCGGCATGTTCACGGGCGCCACATTCCCCACTTCCACCCAATGCACCGCGGCGGCGTGCCAGGTCGTTCAAGTGGCGCAGCAGGGTAATTCCACGACGGGTTCCTCTTCGGTCTCTGCGGGGAGCACCAGTTGCACCTCCACTACAAGCCATCACACTACAACGTACACCTGCACCGCCACTTACACCAAAACCACGCCCACCAACACTCCCACGAATATCACCTCGATTAGCATCGATCCCACTTCCAACGTCACCACGGCGTCATCTTACGTGCAAACCAGCACATCCACTCTTACCCAGACCGCCACTTCAACGTGTACGGGATCCTCAGCCTGTACCCCCTCGGCGCCGAGTTCGAATTCTTACGGTAACGACTCGACGAGCAATTCCACCAGCAACGGGACGGCGACAAATCTGACGCTCTCTGGCGTGCCGACCATGTCGACTTCCTTGGGTACTCCCTCTACCGTCAGTTGCACGGCCGCGGGCAGCGGAGCTTGCGCTGAAACCATGATCTATGTGGATGGCTCCACTAACGTCACAGGTCCCAGCTCCGGCGCCGCGGTTCAGAACAACTCGATGCTCAGCATCGTGGCCAATGGCAATATCCAGCAGACGGGCAACCTGACATACGCCACCGCGCCCGTGAGCACCTCCGGCGGTACGGTTGACCAACTGAACACGCTGCCGGCGAACGCGTCCTATCAAGTCCTGGGCCTCTATACCTCCGTCGGGGAATTCCAGTTGAATCCTCCCAACAACGGTGGAAACCTGGAAACGGATGCCGCCATTGCGGTAATCTCCGGCGCTTCGACATGCACTCCCTCCAATAACTGCGGGATGATTGCCACGCCGGGCAACGGCGTGGGGACCTGGACCAACGTAGGGGGAAGGTCCGAGGATTCAATCAACGGGGTGAGTATCAATACCGGCAATGTGTACTACGACCAGCGCTTCACCTCTTACAAAAGCTTTGGGCCTCCGTGGTTCCCGCAGACGGTGATTGCCACCCAGGACCTTACCAATGTGCAAGTGACCAATGAATATCCCAATGTGCAGCGCGTCCAGTGGTACACTTCGACGGGAGGCCAGTAAGCTGAGTTGGGTGTGACTCGATTCCGGCGCTTTCACTGCGCACGGTGATATCAAGGGGCAAATCCGCAATGGGGGAAGATAAGTACCAACTCCCGCAGGAAACTGCGAACCCGGCCGAGGTGGCGGGCCTACAAGATGAGAAGGCTCACGCATCTCTGGATTCTCCTCCTTTGCGAACCTCCTCGCGGACCCGCGAATACATGGCAATAGTCCTGCTTGTGGGGATTCTCGCCGTCGCCTATGGTCTCTGGATGGGCAGGGCGGAGAACAAACCTTCCTATTCGCAAGCTGCCGGCACGGCCAGCGTGCAGGCAAGCGGCGGCGACCTGGAATCGATGCCGGAAGTCAGAAATGCAACGACCGGGGGATGGGTGGAGACTTCCGGGGTGTGGTCGCGATTTGGCGTTATCGGGGGGGCGTTCGACGGGGAGAGGATTGTGCTCAGCTCCGGCGACTCGCCGCGCGGCAGCCTGGGGTGCTGGATTTCTCCGGGCGAGCGGCCCATGACCGGAAGCTGCAATGAAACAGGCCGCGGCTCCAGTTCCAAGTCGCCATCTGGCCGCACCTGCTCCTGGCAGATTGTCGTTCAGGAGATTTCGCCAGACTCGATCCGTGGCGCCCAGGCGCTTAAGGCGGGGGAAAGCGACCCGAAGTGCGGGGCGGATTACGGCTCGCGCCCCTCCCACTTCAAGTTTGAACGACCCTCGGCACGGCAGAATGCTGGAGGTAGAAGAAACGGGAAGCCGAGTTAGGGTTTCTGCCTGGACCCAGGGTTGGCGCTGCTCTCGTCATCCGGCGCGAGGTGAACTAGCATGATGATGGTCGGCTTGCTTTTGGCGCTTCTGCTCGCTTGCTTTCTTTGGGTTTACCTTCGGTATGCGGTCGGCATTGGGCATACCGGACGGCCCAGCCTCGAATACACCCTTCCCGCGGGTGTCGGAGTTTTCAGCGGAAAGGCTTCCCGGCGCCGGACCGAGCGCGTCCAGCTTGCCTTGCCCATCACGGTATCTGGTCAGGATGTCGCTGATGAGACATTTGTGGAAGAAACCCACACCAAGGACTTGAGCGGTTACGGGGCGGCGGTAGTCTTAAGCCGCCAACTCCGGCCCGGCCAGCAAATCGTGATTAAGCGTGAAACGCGCGAGGCCACTTGCCGTGTGGTCTACGAGTTTTCTCGAACCGAAGGAAATCACGTCTACGGCGTGGCTTTTCTCGATCCGGCAGCGGATCTGTGGGGTGTGTGCAAACTGCTTACCGACGCCTTGGCCCCATCGCCCCCGGCAGCGCAACCTCAAGAGCCACCTGCGGCGTCCTGATTTCTCCCCTGCAGCATGCCGGCCGGTGGCGCAACCCATTGCCTTAAGTGGCTTTTCTTCTGGAAACCCGCAAACACGAGGGATATCGGCGCACAATGGATGGCCAAGCAGCGGCCTGACAATTTGGCCGGGAAGAAAGCGGACAAATTGTCAGGCGCGGCGCCAGCGTGGGTCCACCGGCGCGCCACCGCGCGCAAAGCCACCTCAATTTTCCCACGAGGCAATTCTTGGTCCTCAATGTGCTTGCCTCCAGCCCTGCGCGGTTGGTAGGATTTGAGGGAGCGCCGGGGGACAGGAAACCTCCCCTGCAAGGAGGACTGTTCGTGACGGGATTAAAAGGAGCAGGGATATTAACGGTGGCGTTTGCCTTATGCTTATTGGCGGCGATCCCGGTAGGCGCGAAGCACGGCGAAAAGGCTCCGCCGCCGGCGCCCCCCAAGACCGCCAGGACCTACGATGAATCGCGCGATCCGGCCAAGGATCTCGAGGCCGCCATCTCCGACGCCACCAAGGCGAACAAACGGATCCTGCTTGAAGTGGGCGGCGACTGGTGCGTCTATTGCAACATCATGGACGAAACCTTTCAGAGCCACCCGCAGCTGCGCAAAGTCCGCGACACCCACTATGTGACGGTGAAGGTGAACTACAGCCAGGGGAATCCCAACGAAAACTTTCTCTCCCATTATCCCCGCATCGTCGATTACCCGCACTTCTTCGTCCTCGATTCGAAAGGCACCCTGCTCTATTCGCAGCCGACGCACCCGTTCGAGCACGGCAAGAAGTACAACGCCGGGAAGATCGATGATTTTCTGAAGAAGTGGGCGCAACCACCCCGCCATTGGCTCAACAGCGTGGGGTAATATCCCAGCGCTGAGCGGGTCACCGATTACCAGCCCAGGAAAGAGAACCAGCGGCGTTTTTTGCTGTTCGCTTGCATCTCATCCCAGTCGGGTTGGGGAGGCAAGGGAAGTCCCTGGATGACGGCTTCCGGATTCTTTTGAAAGAGCAGGTCGGCGACCTCCTCGCCCTTCTCCTTGGCCACCTTGCGATAGCAGCGCGAAAGGAGCGGCGGGCGCCCTCTGAGGTCGTGCGCATCACTGGCAAAGAAATGGATGGGACTCGTATCGAGCAACTCTTCGGTAAACTTTCGCACCTTGGACCCGAACCCCCCCAGGTACGATTGCGCCGTCACTTGCACAAGGCACCCGTTCGAAACCCATTCCTGCAACAATTCCGGCCGACGACGCAGAAGGGGGTTCCGTTCCGGGTGCGTGATAATAGGCTTAAGCCCGGCTACCTGAATATCGTAATACACACGGCTGATGTGCTCAGGGATGAACTGCTCCGGGAGTTCCACCAGGAGGTAGTCGGTGCCGTTAATGGTGAAGTCTTTCGAATTCTCCACGCAAATCTGGATGTTGTCGTAGGAGAGATGGAAGTCGCAACCCAGAAGGAGCTTGGGCTGGTCCCCGACTTTCGTCTGCAATTCGGCGAGGAGTTGGCGGTTGACCTGCGGGTCGAAGGTGTACGTGTAATTGTTGTGCGGCGTCGCCACGAGATGTGTCACGCCATCCGCGGCGGCGATGCGGCACATGGACACCGCCACCTCGAAAGACCGCGCGCCGTCGTCAACGCCAGGTAGAGGATGACAATGGATGTCGATCATATTCGCTCCCGGGAAAGGGGACTGAGGCTAGCGTGTCGCCCCCAGTCGCAGCCGCGAACCAACTTCCGTGTGCCGTGAGGATCAGTTTTGAAAAGTCTACGGGGCTCCATAAATAAACCTGAGAACCGGCAGGAATTTTAGGGAGTCAGCATAGCACGGCATCGGACATATTCGGCAATTAGTTTGCCCACTGCGAGACCGATATGCAGTCCTTGCGGTATGTGGCGCCTTGCAGAATTCTGTATTCAGGATTTCAAATATAGAAGAAAATGATGGGTTGCCATCACTGTTTTCTATTATCCGCAGGAACTAGAATCAAGTAACCAACCTGTTTTGAATAGTTTGATACAAAAATGGGCTCAGAGGAATTTCGGAAGCTATTGGAATGCAGCGTGCTCTAGTTAAGCAACGAGCCGACGTCGGACAAACCTAGAGGGTAGCCAGCGACGGCTCGGAGTTTAGACCCAAGACCCGACGCTTGGAGGGGGGAGTGAACTTCCCCCTCATTTTTGTTTTGGGCCACTGATTGCTCCTGTCCTGCCTCAGCTGAAAATGGAGAGTTCTCCCGTTAAGATAGCTACAACGGAGAGGACTCATGAGCAACGAGCGCAAGCATCACACCCCCGAGGAGAAGGTCGCCATTCTGCGCCGGCACTTGATCGACAAGGTTCCGGTTTCCACCTTGTGCGACGAACACCAACTCCACCCCACGGTTTTCTACCGGTGGCTCAAGCAGTTCTTTGAGAACGGGGCGGCGGCCTTCGGGCCGGCGCCGCGGGCCGACAAGCAGGTCGAAGCCCGCGAGCAGCGTATCGCCTTCCTGGAAGGCAGGCTGAAGAAGAAGGACGAAGTGTTGGGCGAGTTGATGGAAGAGCACGTGGCCTTAAAAAAAAGTCTTGGGGAGATCTAAAGAGCCAATGGGTACCCCACGACACACGCGACCAAGTGATCGATTTCGTGCGCCGCTGGAACGAGCGGACGGAGATCGCCACCCAGAGGTTTGTGCGCTGGCTGGGCGTGGCTTCCAGCAAGTTTTACGACTGGCGAGCCCGCTACGGCCAAGTGAACGAGCACAACGGCTGGGTGCCGCGCGACTTCTGGCTGGAGGCCTGGGAGAGGCGGGCGATCCTGGACTTCTACGACCGCTTCCCGCTGGAAGGTTACCGGCGGCTGACCTTCATGATGCTGGATGCCGACGTGGTGGCGGTGAGCCCGGCCAGCGTCTGGCGAGTGCTGCACCGGGCGGGCCGACTGGCACGCTGGAACCGCAAGCCGTCGAGCAAGGGCCAAGGCTTCCAGCCGCCACCGGCACCCCACCAGCACTGGCATGTGGACATCTCCTACCTCAACCTGGCGGGGACGTTCTACTACCTGTGCAGCGTGTTGGATGGTTACAGCCGCTACCTGGTGCACTGGGAAATTCGCGAATCGATGACGGAAGCCGAAGTCGAGATCATCTTGCAGCGGGCGCGGGAGAAGTTTCCCCAGGCCACGCCGCGGATCATCTCCGACAACGGCCCGCAGTTCATCGCCCGCGATTTCAAGGAGTTCATCCGGATCTGCGGCATGACCCATGTGCGGACCTCGCCGTTTTATCCCCAATCGAACGGCAAAATCGAAAGGTGGCACCAATCGCTGAAAGG
>DATJVT010000149.1:0-21482 GCA_035501695.1 Terriglobia bacterium
ACGGAGTCATGCGCGTGTGCTGGACTCGGGAGGACTTACGTCGCGCCGCCTGCGGGGAGCTGGTCTTTACGCCCCAGCAAGCCGAACTGATGCGCAGTGAGGTGAGGGAGCGGGCGCAAGCGCAGATCGCGGCGGAACCCACTGCTGCCAGCCTGTCGAAGTAGCTGCCGCGAGCGGGGGCGCTCGCCCGGGCCGAACGCCGTTCGGCCCTACGTTTGCACCCGCGGCGCTTTGGAGTGCGGTCGCGCAGCTACCGCTTTGGCACTGCAGCTGTCGTCTCCGACCGCCGAGGCACGCCATGGCGTGCCCCTACGATTCGTCGATCAGAGATCGACGCTACAATAACCAACCGGAAGCACGCATCCGGTTCAGGTGTCGATCCTTCGCTCCGCTCAAGACATGCTCTCAAGGTCGGCGCTACGATTCAGGCCGCGAGCGAACTGGGGCAAGGAAGAGGGTAGCGCCGGGTCTTTAGCCCAATGCTGTTCACTTTAGGGAGATTCGCGGTCGAATCTGCGCGCAGCGCTCCTGGAGTGCGGTGGCAGCAGCCACCGCCTTTCATCCTCCCTTTCCCTCCCGCCGTATGAAGGGGCGTGGGAAGGCGGTAGCTGCTGCTACCGCACTCCAAGGTAGGCTTCGCCCGCACAAGGATTTTGCTCTATCGGCTAGGCAGGCTAAGTGAACAGAATTGGTCTTTAGCCCGGCACCACAAGGAGGCGCCGGAGGGAGGCCGGCGAGCGCCGCCCCCCACCGGGATTTTACGGGCTCTCAAATGGCCTGTTCCAGAATGGCGAAGTCGCCGGGATTCCATGCCAGCGCCATGATATAGAACTTGCCGCCGATTTTCCGAATCGCGGCGTTGTGGATGTGCGTGAAGTTGGGTAACCCCAGGTCTTCCTTGATCATGATGGTGGAAACCAGCTTGTCGTTTTCCAGGATGTAAATGGGCGCGCCCTTTTTCTTGTCGGGACCCTCCAGTGCGGGGACCACGCTGTACTGCGGGTCCAGATAATTGATATCGCAGGGCAGGGAACCCGAGGGCATGGGCAGACTGGAGAGATAATGGCCGTAGCGTGTAAACCGCTCGAAGCGCGAATTGGGCCGGTCGGCAACGTCCAGGCGGACTTCCCCGGGCGGCTTGGTGATGCCGTGGCCCGTGCCGAATTGGCCAATCCCATTGCCCCGGCCGCCGAAAGCCAGGTCGTTCCAGGCGGCCTCGAAGCGCTGGGCGGGGTTGACGCGCGCGGTCAGGACATAATCAAGATTGCAATATCCGGTGGTCACGTAATACAGGCCTTCCAAATACTCCACCGCGGTGGGTGAGAAATTGCCGCCTCCCAGGAAGTAGTCATGAACCTCCCGCTGCTCGAAGATGTCGGCGGCGGTGGGAGCGTCGAGCTTGTGGACAAGCTTGCCGTCGAGGCTGGTGGTGAAGATCTTGCCCTCGTTGTTGGCGGGGAAGACGAGGTAGGGGGTGCCGTCCGTGTCATACCAGATGTTGGTGTCGTGCAAGTTGATCTTCCGCATCTCGTCGGGGGTGTCGAGCAGGTTGATGGTTTTCAGGTCCGCGCTGATCTGGAGAATCCCTGCACCGGGGAGAGCGAAGTAGGTCTCCTCGCGGCCGGGCCGGCGGTCCACCGCGAACCCGCCGTGGGCGTCAATCAGCACCTTGCGGGCCTCGGGCGGAAGGTGGTCGGAGGTGTACATGACCTTGAACTTCAGATTCCCCTGGCCGCTCACCCCGGGGGCGCTGTCGGCCATGGCAGCGGAAGCGGGATTTGCCTGCATCGTCCGCTTGCCGAACCGAGGAGCGTGGTGGTGAGCGTGAAGCGAAGTAAGGTTCCTCGTCATGCCGGCCATCCCGACAAGCCCGTACATCATCCGTCTGCGCGAAAGACTCATGGGTCTTCTCCCACTGGCAATTTGAAATTTGAGTTGCGAAATGCGCCCTAAGGTGCCGCCGGGAATTTCCGGAGGAAACCCCCATCCAATTCCTACCATACCTTGAAGCGGATTCCGGCGCAATGGCCAGTTGAGCAGAAACCGCCCACGGAGGTATTGCCTTTCCGCTGCCAGTTGAGGCATTCTGTCGTATCACAACCGTAAGCGAACGCACCCCCACATGGCTGAGAAGCCTTAAGGCTGAGGCTATGAAGAGGCGAACCATCGCAATTATTGGCGGCGGCCCGGCAGGGTCCGCGACGGCGGAAGTCCTGGCCAACCGTGGCCATACCCTCGCAGCGGGCACGTTCGGGCACCACGTCCTGGTCTTCGAAGAGAGGTTGGGATGGGAAAAACCTTGCGGCGGCGGGATCAGCCAGAAAGCCCTGAGGCGCTATCCCTTCCTGGCGGAGGCGACGTGCGGAGGCAAACTGGTGCAAGAGGCCGAGTTCATCGCTTCTTCCGGGGCCATGATGCGGTTCCACCTGCGCAGGCCTCTGGCGATCTATTCCCGAGCTGCGCTTAATCAAATGCTCCTTCGTCGCGCCGAAGATGCCGGCGCGGAAGTCGTGCCCGACCGAATCGTCGACCTGCGCCGGCGCAATGGCGGCTGGGAGATTGCCGGGCGCGACAGGAACTATCGCGCCGATTTCGTGGTCCTCGCCGCGGGGGCACGCACCCGCCTGAGGAAGATGCTGACGGACGACTTTCGCCCGCGCGATTTCATGTTGACCTTCGGGTACTACGTGCCGGCCTCCAGCGATTTGCTGCGCATAAGGTTTTACGAGGCATTCGAAGGCTACGCCTGGGCGTTTCCCCGGCCGGACCACATCTCCGTGGGGATTTGCGGGAAGTCCGGCGAGGCGCCCATGGCCGTGCTGCGCGACCGCTTGCATGCCTTCATGCAGGAGTGCGGCTACACGCCGGATCCGGAGCGAGTGTTCAGCCACGTCTTGCCCTCCTTGTCCGTGGATGGTTGGGGCAGCTTGAAGTTATCCGGGAAGGGATGGGCCTTGACAGGGGATGCCGCCGGCCTGGTGGATCCCGTGACGGGCGAGGGCATCTACTACGCCATGCGGTCCGGCAATCTGCTGGCGGAAGCCCTGCTGGAGGGTTTCCCCGAGCTTTACCCGGGGCGGGCGTGGAATGAGTTCGGCAGGGGACTGGCGCTGGGCGCACGGCTGGTGAAGCTGTTCTATCAAGGCGAATTCCTCGGCGACGGCGTCACCACGCGCATGATCGAGTTCGGGTCGCACAGCAGGAAGTTCCTTGAGGTTGTTCAAGACCTGCTCGAAGGCTCGCAGTCGTACCTGGGGCTGCTAACCCGCCTCCACATGGGGCTGGCGCGCACGCTGCTGGAAATTGGCGTGGGGCGGTTGCGCAACGCATTGGAGGCGCCGCCGGCAGCGCATTCCTGAGGAGGCAATCAAGCCCCGTTACAGTCCACTGCCGAGCCACAGCTCAAAACAGGATTCAAATCCATGCCCACCAAATCGCAACTGCTCTTCGAGAAGGCCCGGAGTTTAATGCCGGGCGGAGTGAATTCGCCGGTGCGGGCTTTCCGTGCCGTGGGCGGCGACCCCATTTTCATCGATCACGGCAAAGGCCCGCTGATGACCGATGTAGACGGGAAGAGCTACATCGACTATGTGCTCTCCTGGGGACCGTTGATCGTGGGTCATGCTCACCCGGAAGTTGTGGAAGCACTGTCGAGAGCGGCAGAGACGGGCACGAGCTTCGGCGCCTGCACTCCCTGCGAGGTGGAATTGGCGGAGCGCATTGTGGAAGCCTGTCCCTCCATTGAGCGAGTTCGCTTGGTGAACTCCGGGACGGAGGCGACGCTTTCAGCGTTGCGCGTGGCGCGGGCGGCGACGGGGCGAGACAAGATTCTGAAATTCGAGGGATGCTATCACGGCCATAGTGACAGCTTGTTGGTTAAAGCCGGCTCAGGAGTGGCCACCCTGGGTCTGCCGGATAGCCCCGGCGTCCCGCGCGCGCTTGCTGAGCTTGCTGTGACCGTGGCGTTCAACGATATGGAAGCCCTCGAGCAGGCCTTCCGGTCGCACCGCCATGCCCTGGCGGCAGCGATCGTGGAACCGGTGGTTGGAAACATGGGGTGCGTGCCGCCGCAACCGGGGTTCCTGGAAAAGCTGCGGGCGTTAACCCAGGAACAGGGAACTGTCCTCATTTTCGACGAAGTGATGACCGGCTTCCGCGTTGCGTACGGGGGCGCCCAGCAGCTCTACAAGATTGATCCGGACATGACCACCCTCGGCAAGGTCATTGGCGGAGGCTTACCTGTAGGCGCCTACGGCGGCAAGGCGCGATTCATGGATCTGGTCGCGCCGGCAGGGCCGGTCTATCAAGCCGGAACGCTTTCCGGTAACCCGATGGCGGTGGCGGCGGGACTGAAGACCCTTGAAATCCTGCGGCGCCCCGGCGTCTATCAACGGCTGGATTTACTGGCGGGCAAACTCACCGACGGGTTGGCCGCCGAAGCCCGCCGCCAGGCAGTTCCGTTGACGGTGAACCGCGTGGGCTCCATGTTCACGGCCTTCTTCAAGGCGGATACCGTTCAGAACTATAGCGGGGCCAAAAAGGCGGACACCAAGGCCTATGGCCAGTTCTTCCGCGCCCTGCTGGAAGCGGGCGTCTACTTTCCGCCCTCGCAGTTTGAGGCCGCCTTCCTTTCCACATCCCACAGCGAAGGCGATGTTTCGGCGACCCTGCAAGCCGCCACCTATGCCTTTGCCGTTTTGCGTCCCTGAACCCGGCACGGCTATACCATTCATTTGAACCTGAGGATGCTCACAATGTTGGAATAATCGTCCGTCCACACTGGCGAGCCTGGTGAGGCGGGAAGATTGCTCCAGCGCGGGTCGTTGCTCAGCGCCCCAAAGTCGCCTGCTTTCCGGGCCATCACCACCCACGAGGACGCAAACTTGCCCTCGCGCGATTCCGCCTCATCCACCGCAACCTCATCGTTTGCCAGGCAGGCCAATCCCGCATCCTCGGCCAGGCTGCCCAACACTCCGTGCAGGTCGAGGTAACGGTTGCTGATGTGAAAGGCCAGGATTCCATCATTGGCCAGTTTGCTCAAGTAGAGGGCCAGGGCCTCGCGTGTCAAAAGATGGGTGGGGATGGAATCGCCGCTGAAAGCGTCGAATACCATCAGGCCATAACCGTGCTCGGGAGCATCACGTAGCGACAGGCGCGCATCGCCCAATACCACGCGGGGCGAGGACCCGCAATCAGCCAGGTAAGTGAAGTAGTGGCGGTCCTGGGCGATTCGTAAAACCGCCGGGTCAATCTCATAAAAGGTGAACCGCTCATGGGCTTGTTGGTAGCAAGCCATGACACCTGCCCCCAACCCGATCAGCGCGACGTTCTCCAAGACGGGGCTTCCGCGGAAAGCCTGGAACACCTGGCCAATCGGCCCGCTGCGCGTGTAGTAGGCTTCCGGTTCGCACGCACGCGATGGATCCAGGCTTTGCACTCCGTGGGCTGTACCGCCATGGAACAGCACGCGATAGTTCCTCTCCACATCATCGCCCACGCGGTAAACGCCGTAGAAGCTCCGCTCGCGGTGGAGAATGCGGCCGAAGGGTCCGGCGTAAGCCTGACTGGCCATGATCAGGGCCGCCACTCCCAGGCCGAATCGCCGGGGCCGCTTCCCAAAGCGCAGACAGCATATGGCGGCAGGACCGAAGATGAGTAGATTAAACAGGCGTCCGGGGGCCACACCCCGGACTTGCAATTCCAGGATCCCAATCACCACCGCCACTCCCAATGCCGCCGGCAAAACGTAGTCAAGGAGGCGAGTGCGAGGGGTTTCCTCGGCCAAGTCCGGAGACGGGCACAGCAGGGCGGCCAGCACCAAGGCTCTGGGCAACTCCAGCACCGCGCTGAAGAGTACGGGCGCCAGGAAGGCATTGAAGGCGCCGCCCAACACGCCTCCCACGGCGATGCAAAGATAAAACCCAGTTAGATGCCGGGTGGTGGGGCGGGTGCGCGCTATTTCCCCGTGGCAGACCAGCGCGACCGCAAACAGCGCCAGCAGGTCAATGAGGAGGAGAGCGATCAAAGGCAGCGCCCCCTTCAACACGATGGGAATCGCAGCGGCCAGGATCAAAAGGGGCAGCCGCCGGCTCAGCCACTGATGAGGTACCAAAGACCGGGGCGCGAAGACCATTACGAAGCTGAGCAGGTAGAGCGCGAGGGGAAGCACCCAGAAGAGAGGAATAGGGGGAATATCCGTAGTGAGGGCCGTCGTGACTCCCAACATCAGGCTGGAGGGCACAAACGCCAGGGCCACCCAGCGCGACACCTGGCGCCACGCGGGAGTACCGCTATTGTCCGCGGCCGCTTCTCCGCTGGGCGCTTCCTCCGGCGGCGCCTTGGCTTCCGACTCTCCGTGTCGCGGCCGCCATACCAGCAGAATGCAACCAGCCCCCAGCACCAGAAACAGCCCGTATCCCCAAGTCCACACCCCGCTTTGAGAGCGCAGTCGGAGCAGGGGTTCCAGCACGAAGGGGTAGCTCAACAATCCCAGCAGGCTCCCGGCGTTACTTGCTGCGTAAAGGAAGTAAGGATCCCCTGCGGCGTGATGCCGCGAATCCGCAAACCACTTTTGCAGGAGGGGTGTGGTGGCGGAAAGCGCGAAGAAGGGCAAGCCCACCGACACGAGGAGCAAGCGCAACAGCCACCAAGTGGGGTTGGACGCGGTGGGCGGCGCAGCTCCCGAGGGCACGTGGACCGGCAGTACTGCCAGGGCTAACAGCGACACTCCGGCGTGCACGGCCACCTGCGCACGCCTTCCCAGCCACTTCACTAAGGCATGTGCATAGGCATAGCCTGCCAGCAAGGCAGCTTGAAAGAACGCCAGGCATGTGGTCCACACGGCCGCGCTACCGCCCAGGACCGGCAGCGCCATCTTGGCGAACATGGGTTCCACCAGGAAGAGCAGCGCGGCGCTCAGGAACAATGCCAGGGAAAACGCGGAAACCAGCATGGCGGCTTCTCGTTCGTGGCTGCAAGAGCCCGTCGTGTGCGCATGAGGGGCAACAGGAATAACCCCTCGCACGGCGAGCCAGGGCGCTCTCTCGAAAGGCTCGCGTGGCGGCGGAGAGTGTAACACAGACGCACTATGCTAGGGTGATCGCAGGGCGCTCGCGAGATAGCTCAGCGAGGCGGCGTCAATCAGCCGGTAGGGAACAAGGTCGCGATGCCGAATCTGTCGCATGGCGATGGAGTCCGCGAAGACCACGTCCATGGCGGCGAGCGCCTTGGGATCGGCGAGGGGAAGCAGGAACTCCTGCAACACGTGGCGGCGCCCGGCGGCCGCGGCCAAAACGCGGCCGGCGGTTTGCAGGAAGCCTTCGCTGACGGACACCACCGCCACCACAGAAGGCTCGCGTCGCTTGCGGATCAGTTCCACCTGCTCGTCCGCCGCGGCGAAGTCCAGGGGAATGGCAGGGCGGTCCGGGGGCAGCATGGGGTTGACGTCAGCGATGGCATAGCGGGCGGCGACGGCCAGCGCGCCGATGCCCCGGCCGGGGTGAGCCGCCAGATCCTGCCGAGAGCAGACCTCCACCGGCCAGTTGATCGCCGCGCGGATCTCCTCCCGCAGCAGGCGGCGCAGGCCGGCATCGGCCTCGACCACCAGGATGTGATCGGGGGGTTCGGCCAGCAGGCGCTCCCGTACCCGCTCGCGCAGGGATTGGAGGGAGTGGCCCTGCTCGCGCGCCACGCTGATCAAGGTGTTGATGAGGTCGTCGAGGCCGCTCGCCGCGTGCGAGGCAGGTTCTTCGCCTGTGGCGCGCACCGTGACGCGGCTACCCCGTCTCCCCACCAGCCAATGGCGGCGGATCAGGTCCTGGTAAGCTTCACTCACCGTGTTGTGATGGATCTTCAGTCGGCGGGCCAGTTCGCGCACGCTGGGCAGCGCCTGGCGGGGCGCCAGCTTGCCGGTGGCGATGTGGAAGACGATCTGCTCCGCCAACTGCTGGCGCAAGGGGACTTCGCTCTCCTTGCTGATGCGGATGTCCATGACGATGGCTGCCCGCGGGGCCCAATGCCCCCTGGTAATATACGCCATCCGGACGGGAGTGAGAGCGGGAATGCGCGGACCGGCCTATTAGCAGGGACCGTCTAGCCCTGCAACGGGCAGTGTGGCCACGACGTAACAGACGACACCGGCATCGCGCGAGGGGTTACCGTTCGGAATCTCGATACTCTTCCGGAACATCGTCTTCCGGGACCTCGTGCGTTTTCACTTCCCCCTGGTCCGCGTCGGGAGCGTCTTCCACCCCCTCGATGATGCCGGCCTCAAAGGCGTTTCCTTCCTCCAGAAGTTCCTCCACACTTTCCGAGTCCGCCTCCGGCACATCCGATAATCGCTGGAGGCTTCCCGCTTCTCCGGCGGAGAGGAACTCTTCCGGAGGTTCGGGCCGGAGTCCGGCCCGGCCCTTTGCCGCCTCCGGGCCTTTGACCTGCACCCCATCGGGATCGAGGGCGGCACCCAGTTTGGGTGCCTCCAGCGCCGGATGCGGGGTCGGAATGGGCGTGACCACATCGGCTGGGTTCTCTTTCGCTCGCTTGATGGTTTTGCCACGACTTCTCTTGGCCGCCATATTCACCCTCCTGGATGACTGATGTTATATCGACCCCAGACCCTCGGAATCCCTTTGATGTCCGGCACCTGCCAAGGCGGGTCAAGTTTTCGATCTTCAGCGCCCGCCACGATCATCGTCCACGATCCGTTCTTCCCGCCTTTCAGAGTCCCACCCCCGAGAACTGCTTACAAGCCTCCAGAAGTTTTTCCTGGCGTTCGTCGTCGCGGGTTGCCGGATTGGGCGCGCGCAGACGCATGTGGTAAAAGTACTCGCCAGTGACTTTGGCGTCGGGGTCGTCGCTGGCGATTAGCCAAACCTGGGTGCGGTGGGCGGCGTCCAGGTCATCCGGCGCTCCCGGCCCACCCATTTTGGTGGGGACCCAGCCCGGCTCCAGAGCGTTGGAGTAAACGTCCGGCCAGCGCCGCGCCACGGCGAAGGCCAGCAGCACATCATGCAGCTTGGAATCGGAGTAGGCCTGTTGTCCCTGCCAGGGGCGGTGTTCCCACTTCAGATCCTTCAGACTGGCATCACCCCTCTGGTGAAGCATGGAACTCAGGTACACGAGGCGCGTGGGCCGATTGATTAGAGCGGTCAGGATGTAGGGTGCGAGCGTGTTGATGGCGAAGACGTGCGGCAGGCCATCCTCCGTGGCGATGCGCCGGGGTTCCTGATAGCCAACTGCCGCATTGTGAATCACGCCGTCAAAGGCTCCCAACCGGTTCACCTGCTCGGCCACGCTGCGCGTCTGGGCAATGCTCGCGAGGTCGCCAATCACCACCGCCTCCGCGCCCGGAACGGCGGCCAGCGCTTCCTCCCCCCGCTGCGGGTCGCGAGCGTGCAGAACCACCCGGTGTCCCTGCTCAATGAGGAGTTGAGCGGCCATCCGGCCCAGCCCGTCGGAAGAACCTGTAATGAACACCCGCGCCATGATTTTCTCCTCTTTCTAGGATGCCAGGAAGCGGCAACCCGATACAAGCACGCACTACGGCGAGTTCCCCTTTCCACTTACGCCTCTGTCTTAGCATGCGGCGAGATGAGCCTGCAAACCTCCCGCGATCTTCGCGGACTTTGGGAGAGAGGTCAAAACGCAGCCCTGGCTGATGCCCGGGCGGCGCGCGGTCAACCGAATGGTCGTTTGACTTTTCGCATCGAGGGTATCGAGCCGGAAATCCGTGATGTGAATTTGGAGAACTATCACTAAAGGAGGAGGACTTAACAGAATGGCTATGAAGAACCGACCCCATCCCGGAGATTTCATTCGCACAGAGATTGTCGCCCCGGCGGGATTGTCGGTGACGGCCGCAGCAGCAGCGCTAGGTGTTTCCCGCCCTACTCTCTCGAGTTTGCTCAATGGCAAGGCGGGTCTTTCCGGCGACATGGCACTGAGTATTGAAATGGCTTTCGGCGCGGGAATGCACACTCTGGTGCATATGCAACCTGCCTACGACATTGCCCAAACGCGCAAGCGCGGGAACCAGATTCACGTCCGGCGCATACATTCCCTTGCCGAAGCCCACGCCTGAACTCAGCGTCCAATGAGGAGTTGCCGGGGGGAAGTGTCGTGCTTGGAGTTCAAGAACCGGCTTCCGCTACCCGCCCTTAGCCGAGGCGGTTCCGTGGACCCTAACCTTGTTATGATTCAACGCATTCCCGCGGGCATTGTGACACCTTAAAAACTGTAACCCTCCCGGTGGCCGAGGCCCGCCCCCCTTGTTTATTCTCCGGAGCGAGGGAGAAAAAAATGCGAACCCCATCACCAATTGCACTAGAATGGGCACGGGCGAAAGTACATACCTCCTGGCCTTCCCGCGTTCCTGGCGCAGGGCCTGACCTGTCACCTGGTACACGAATGTCAGACGTCGCGCCCGGTGAAGGCGGGCGGGAGAAAAATCACATGGCGACCGCGGGGGGCTACTCCCGCGTTCTGAAAGAACGCGGATTCGTTTATCTGCTGGCGGCGCAGGCGCTGGCGGTGTTTGATGACAACACCTTCAAGCAGCTCCTGATGCTGTTTGTCACCGCCAGTGTGGCCTCCCTGGCCACCCGCAGCCTTTACATTTCCCTGGGCACCGCTCTTTACGTCCTTCCGTACATAATTCTCTCCTCCTATGCGGGGCAGGTGGCGGACCGTTTCTCCAAGCGCCGCGTGATTATCTTCATGAAGATGGTGGAAGCCACGCTCCTCGTCCTGGCCACCCTGGCCATGTTCGCCGGGCAGGTGGTTGCCATGCTGGGGGTGCTCTTCCTGCTCGGAATCCATGCCTGTTTTCTCGATCCCGCCAAGGAAGGAATCCTGCCGCAGATCTTTCCCGAGGAAGCCCTGCCGCGCGCCAATGGCCTGATGCAACTTACCGTTTACACCATGATTGTTTCGGGGCCCGTGGCGGCGGGATTGCTGCTCGATGCCTTCCCATCGCGGCCTTACATCCCCGTAGCAATGCTGGTGGGCATGGCTCTGCTTGGACTCGCGGTGGCCACCGGAATCACCCGCGTTCCGGCCATCGCGGGGGGAGAGAAGTTCCGCTGGAACGCCCTGCGCGAGTTCCGGCAGGATTTTGCGGAAATCCGGGAGTCGCGCGCCCTGTTCCGGACGGTCCTGGCCATCGCCTATTTCTGGTTTCTGGGCGCGGTCTATTTGCAGAATGTCATCGGTTACGGCCGCGACCTTTTGCATTTAAGCAACAGCGGCATCAGCTATCTCACTGCTTCCGTTTCGATCGGGGTAGGGTTGGGGGCATTGGTGGCGGGTAAGCTCTCCGGCGAGCAGGTGGAATTGGGCCTGGTTCCGATCGGATCGGTGGGGCTCGGCGTCTTCGGCGTGTTCCTCTATTTTGGCCATCATTCTTTCGCCCAGGTGTTCGTGGGGCATTTCCTGCTGGGTTTCTCAGGCGGGATTTTTATCATCCCCTTGCAGTCTTACCTCCAGGCGCACGCGGGAGAGCACTCGAAGGGCCGGATCATCGCCACCTCGAACGTCCTGACCTTCACGGGAGTGTTCCTGGGCGCGGGCATTTTTGAGTTTCTCTCCGGCCCCTGCCGCATGCAGGCCAACCAGATCCTCCTGGTCATGGCGGTGATCTCATTTGGAGCCACCTGGCACATTCTCACCGTCCTGCCCGATTTCATGGCCCGCCTGTGCTTCTTCCTCCTTACGCACACGTTCTATCGCATTGCGGTGCGCGGCGCGGAGAATCTGCCCCGGCGGGGACCGGCGCTGCTGGTATGCAATCACATCTCTTTTGCTGACCCGTTTCTGATCTCTGCCTGCACATCCCGCTTCATTCGCTTCCTGATGTATCGGCGATTTTACGAGAGTCCGGGGATTCACTGGCTGGCAAACCTGATGGGAGCTGTCCCGATCTCGGAAGCCGACAAGCCGCGCGAGATGGTGCAATCCCTGCGGGCCGCGCAAGACCGCTTGCGCGAGGGTGACCTGGTGGGCATTTTCGCGGAGGGCGCCATCACGCGCACGGGAAACCTGCTGCGCTTCCGGCGCGGGTTCGAGCGGATAACGAAGGGCCTGCCGGTTCCCATCATTCCCGTTCACCTCGACCGCGTGTGGGGCAGCATCTTCAGCTTCGAGCGCGGGCGCTTCTTTTTCAAGTGGCCGCGGCGCATCCCCTATCGCGTCACCGTGAGCTTCGGCCAGCCGCTTCCCGGCGATGCCGGCTCTTTCCAGGTGCGCCAGGCCGTGATGGCCCTCAGCGCAGACGCCTTTGCACGCCGGGGTGAGGCGCAACGGCCCCTCCCGGAATTGTTTCTGGATACTGCCCGCCGCAACTGGCGGCGCTTCGCCATGGCGGATTCCACCGGGCGCGAGGCGACCTTCGGCGAGACATTAATTGGCGCGCTGCTCTTCCGGCGCCATGTGATCGGGAATTGCCCCGGCGAGAAAATGATCGGCGTGCTGTTGCCGCCCTCCATCCCCGCGGCCATGCTGAATTATGGAATCAGCTTGGCGGGGCGCGTCCCCGTGAATTTGAATTACACCGCCTCCAGGCAGGCGATGGACGTCGCGGTGGAGCGTTCCGGCGTCAAGACGATCTTCACCGCTGAAAAGCTGCTGGACCGCTTGGGAATCGAGCGGCAGCCCGGCATGGTGATGGTTGAGGATGTAGCGAAAGGATTCACCCGGCGCGACAAGGTGGTATGGGCCGCTATCGCCCGCCTCGTTCCCACCCTATTGCTGAGGCACTGGCTGGTTCCGCGCGACGTGGAGCTGGATTCGCTCGCCACGGTGATCTTCTCCAGCGGCAGCACCGGGACGCCCAAAGGCGTGATGCTGAGCCACCGCAACATTGTTTCGAATCTGGAGGGCGTCCAACAGACTTTGTCCGTGAACCGCAGCGACTGTTTGCTGGGGATCCTGCCTTTCTTTCATTCCTTCGGCTTCACCATCGGGCTATGGCTGCCGGCGATTTCAGGATTCGGCGTCGCCTACCACACGAATCCGCTGGAGGCGCGCAGGATCGGTGAGCTTTGCCGCAAATACCATGTCACCATAATGATCTCCACACCCACCTTCGTATGGGAATACCTGCGCCGTTGCGACTCCGGGGACTTTGCCTCCTTGCGGATCGCGATTGTGGGCGCGGAGAAAATGAAACCCGAACTCGCCGACGCCTTCCGCGAGAAATTCCGCCTCGACCTGCTGCAAGGCTACGGGTGCACGGAGCTTTCCCCCGTGGTGTCGGTGGAGAATTCGGGTTATTCGCGCGGCGACGAGAAGCAGACCGGCGCCAAACGCGGCACGGTGGGGCACGCCATTCCCGGCGTAGCGGTGCGCATCGTGGATCCGGAAACCTTCACGACCTTCGGGTCGGGCCAGGAAGGCATGCTTTTGGTCAAGGGACCCAGTGTCATGATGGGATACCTGGGCGAACCGGAAAAGACGCGCCAGGTGATGTGGGAGGATGGCTGGTACATTACCGGCGATGTGGCGCAGCTTGACGAAGACGGGTTCATCCGCATCACTGACCGGCTCTCGCGCTTTTCCAAGATTGGTGGCGAAATGGTTTCGCACGTCCAGGTGGAAGAAGCCCTGCATCGCGCCCTGGGCTCCTTCGAGCCGCGCATGGTGGTGACCTCAGTTTCAGATGAGCAGAAGGGCGAACGTTTCGTAGTTCTCCATACGGAATTGGGGCTGCCCGTGGAGGACCTGCTAAAACGCCTGCGTGATTCTGGCCTTCCCAAGCTCTGGGTGCCGCGCAAAGAGAATTTCTTTCCCGTGCCGTCCCTGCCGTTCCTCGGCAGTGGCAAGCTGGACCTGAAACAGGTAAGGGAGACCGCCAAGAAGCTGTCTGCGGCGGCCGGCACACCCTGAGAGAAGAGGACCTTGCGCGGAGACGACGGGCCGCGGGAGGTTCCATCCGCACGAACTTTCGCTCTCTGCGCTACCGAGGCAAGTCTTGCTGTAGGCTATACTCACCAATTGCTAATAGAAGCGTTGCCAGCTCAAGTGCGGGATTTGGGTAGTGGTGCATTTTGAAATTTAAGCCGAAATGTTTGGCAGAACGATTGCCATAAAGGGAGAAGCCAATGACGTAGTACTTCTGTCAGTTATGCGGGTGGAAGGCAGATGAGGAGGCGAAGTTTTGCGTCCACTGTGCAACCAAACTTGACAAGACCGAATATACAATGGAGTGCCAGAAGTGCGGATGCGGGGTCGCCTATAGCCTCGGTGATCACCTCAAAACCGGCCATACGTGAACAGGTCAAAACCGGCCAATGGGAGGCCGTCCGAGACTAAGCTCTTTTATCGTGCCTGTACCTGTTGGCGCAAGTCAATACTCCTAGGTCAGCCCGTCGGAACCGCACGTTTGGGGCAATGCCGCGGGCGTCGTCAGCCTCCACGGTGCTGCTCGTAGTGCGGACATTTTTCCGGTGTTCCTAAGATAGTCCTCTGTCGTCGTTTGTGTTTCCGGTTTCGTCATTTTGCTTCTTTCCTCACTTCAATGGTCCGTCATCAGCCATAGCGCAAGATTTCGACGCGCTGCTTGCGCCGTAAGAAAGCGAAGTTGAACAACGAGGTCTTTCATAGCTGGTTCGGTTTCAATCCGTTGCGTGGCCTCGGCAGATAAGTCCTTCAGCCTGCGACCCAGATCTGCTGTTTGATTGGCCGATAACCGGCCGGCCGGGCGTCCACTGAGCAGAAAGCCTGTTGTGCCAATCAGATTCTCCAGCGCGGAAAGACAGCGCGTCATCTCTTCAGCGGACAAGTAGACACTCTGCATATTCTCAAACGTCTGACGGAATATGTTCTCCAGTTCTGCGTTAGATACCGGGGGTGGCCCAACAAATCCGCCGCTTCCATCCACCAAGGTGAATTTCATTTCAACCTCCGCTAGACGGTATTGTACTTGTTGTGCTGCACCGCCGAACTAATTTCATGAGGCCTATAGTGGCCAAGCTCCGAACTACTGCCGCATGTGCGGCTCGCCGGTATCGCCAGACGAAAACAAGTCAAAGCCGCAACCCTTGCAGTATGGCTCATCGGGATAAATCGGAATCCAGTGCAACTCTGTGCCGCACTTTGGACATTCCGTAACCATGGGCCAGCCGCATCGGCTGCAATGCTTCGATACAGGGTTTTCTTTTAGCTTTGCGAGGTCTTCCCAGTGGTCGCACTTTTGGTTTGAGCAAACGGCATAGAAAGGCATGGATGCTCCTTTGATTGGGGAACTTTGCGACTGGAGTTAGGCAAGTTTCGCTGCTATTTCCTCATCCAGAATTTCCCGCACTGTGAGTGGAATAATAACCTTATGGGATCGTCGAAAGAAGGCGTCTACCTCCATTTTGGCATCCTCGGAATAGTCGAAGGATACGAAGAAACCTTTCAGTCGGTTTTCCCTCTGCATTACAGCCTCAAATGAGTCTATGTCCGGTCTGCCAACTTTATCCTTTTGCTTGACCTGGATTGGATACCACGTGTCCATGAAGTCTAACTCTCCGGCCTTTTTCCCGCTTTTGGCAGGCATGGATGAAACGGGGTAGATTTTCCCGTCTATTCCCATGTCGCCAACCTTTGCCTTGTTGGGGATGCCGCCCAGCGCAATGACGGCCCAATTCTCAAACTCGAAGTGTGGTATTTTTCGCAGGTCTCCCTCAGCCCATGGGAGGCCACGAACAACAAAACTCTTTCCTTCAATCAAGCCACAGTCTCGACCGAGGCGCTTCGCCATAACGCGGCAAGCGGTCGGAGAGATGTCGATTCCAATCCACTTTCGCCCGAGGTTCTGGGCCGATACTAGAGCGGTTCCGCACCCGCAAAAGGCATCAAGCACGATATTGCCGGGATTGCTGCTTGTCTGAACGATTCGATCTAACAGAGTTACAGGTTTCTGGGTGGGATATCCAAGGCGCTCATGCGACGAGGCATGAATATATTTTATGTCGTCCCACCAAGTGGTAAGTGGAACACCTTTTGCCTCGTCCAAATAACGCTTATACATTGGGACAACGCCTGGATTCATCTGCACTACTCTGCCTGCTCGGTACAGATCTTCCATTTTCTCTTTCGTGTACCGCCAATATCTGGTGACTCCAAGGAACTCGTATTTTGCGTTACCCTTACCCGCCCCTCCTGGGCCGAGCAAATTGTCGCGCTTCCACCGTCTGCCGTCGGAGTCTTTATGGCGGTAGAACGTCTCGATGTACTCCTCGGAAAATGGCGTGTATAGGCGATTAAACGTCCAATCATTGGAACCCCCCGTGTACAACATAATGGAATCGTGGCAGCGTCCGAAGTGTTTTGCGCCCTGCCCTGCGTCGCCCTTGGCATCCGACCTTTTCCATACAATCTCATTCTGGAAGTTGTTCTCTCCAAAGATTTGGTCGAGCATTACCTTGACGTAATGGCTTGCGTGCCAGTCACAATGATAATAGAAACTTCCGGCTGGTTTGAGCACTCGCGCCAATTGGACGCAGCGCGGGCGCATAAAGTCGATGTATGCGGCGGTCGATGCGTGTCTATCCTCAAAAGATCGCTTCTCTTTTGCCTCGCCCCAGAATACTTCGTAATTGCGGTTTGAGTTGAAAGGGGGGTCGATGTAGATGAGGTCGATACAGGCTTCCGGCAACTTGGAAAGCTGCTGGAGGCAGTCTCCGCAGTAGATAATCTGGGTTTGTAAATCGGACGCTATGCCATTCATTTAGCGCCCGATTTTAGCGAGCATTTCCTCGATTGTCCAGATGTGATCGGTGAGGCCCGCTTCCATTGCCGGGGTAACTCTGAGGGTCTGATTTGCGCGAATTGTGGAACCTTCCACCCGTTCGCGGTATACTCCTTTGCCGTGCGCGGCTCGAAGCGTAAGGCGGCGCCTCCAGAAGCTGGTTCGAAGGCCCCAATGGCGGCCCGGTCCACTGACTACCAGTCTTCATCCAAGACTCAATGTTGCTTTCTCGCTTGATCGTTCGCCTCTGCCTCTGGCTGTTGGCCCACACCTTCTATCGCGTTGATACGCGCGGGGGAGAAAACCTGCCCGAGCGTGGCCCGGCTCTGCTGGTGTGCAACCACATCACCTTTCTTGATCCCTTCCTGCTCGGTGCGGGAAGCCGGCGGACCATCTGTTTTCTAATGCCACGGCGCTTCTATGAGGCAACTGGCATTCGGTGGCTGGCCCGGCGGATGGGAGCGATTCCGGTAGCCGCCCTCGACCCGCCGGAAGAGGTGGCGCGGGCCAATGCCGCGGCCCGGGACCGTCTGCGGGCCGGCGACCTGGTTTGCCTGTGGGCGGAATGCGCCCTCATGCGGACGGGTGAATTGCCGCGCTTCGCTCCCACCTTGGAGGCCCTGACAAAGGGTCTCGACATCCCGGTCGTGCCCGTTAACATCGATCGCGAGTGGGGGAACATTTTTGGTTTTCGAGGGGGGCGGTTCTTCTTCAAGTGGCCGCGACGCATTCCCTATCACGTCACGGTGAATTTTGGCCCTCCCCTCCCGGCTTCTTCCGGTGCATTCCAAGTGCGCCAAGCCCTGGCATTGCAGTCGGCGGAGTCCGCTGCCCGGCGTGATGCGGTCCAACAACCGCTGCCTGTTGCCTTCCTGGATTGCGCCAAACGGAATTGGGGCCGCCTGGCCATGGCGGATTCAGGCGGGCGGGAACTCACTTTCGGGAAGGCGCTGATTGGCGCGCTGCTCTTCCGGCGTTTCGTCCTGAATCGGTGCCCTGGGGAAAAGATGGTCGGTGTGCTTCTGCCCCCCACCGCTCCAACCGCCGTAGTGAATTTTGGCATTGCCCTGGCCGGCCGGGTGGGAGTGAACCTGAATTACACCGCCCCCATACAGGCCGTCGACTCGGCGATCGACCGATGTGAAATCAAAACTATTTTCACTTCGGAGAAACTGCTGGAACGTTTCGGAATTCCCAAGCGACCTGGAATGATCCTGATTGAAGAAGTGGCGCAGACGTTTTCCAAAGTCGACAAGCTGGTTTGGGGCGTTATCGCTCGTTGGGGGCCGGTCGGATTGTTGCGGCGCACCCTGATTCCACGCGATGTGACGCTCGATTCCCTCGCCACGGTGGTCTTTTCCAGCGGGTCCACGGGGACGCCCAAGGGTGTCATGCTGACCCATCGCAATATCGTTTCCAACGTGGAAGGCATGCTCCAGACGATCAACGTGGACCGCGACGATTGCCTGCTGGGGGTGCTGCCCTTCTTTCACTCGTTTGGCTTCACCGTTGGATTGTGGCTTCCCGCTATTGCGGGTTTCGGTGTGGTGTTTCACACCAATCCCCTCGAGGCACGCACAATTGGCGAACTCTGCCGGAAGTACAGTATTACCCTGATTATCGGCACGCCCACGTTCGTGTGGGAATATGTGCGGCGACTGGAGCGCAAAGACCTCGCCACCCTGAGGGTGGCTATTGTGGGCGCGGAAAAGATGCGGTTGGAGCTTGCCGATGCCTTCTGGCAGAAGTTCCACTTGGACCTTTTTCAAGGGTACGGGTGTACGGAAACCTCCCCCGTCGTTTCCGTGGAGACCGCCGGGTACTATGCGCAGAGCCAGATGGGGAGCGCGGAGCGGGGAAGCGTGGGTCGCCCGATGCCGGGGACGGCAGTGTGCGTGGTGCATCCGGAAACCTTTGAGCTTCTAGGGCCCGGCCGCGAAGGAATGCTGCTGGTGAAAGGGCCGAACGTGATGGCGGGCTATCTCGGCGAGCCCGAATTGACTCGCCAGGCCATCTGGGAGGACGGCTGGTACATCACCGGTGACGTGGGCCAGCTTGACGAAGACGGTTTCATCACCATTACCGATCGCCTGTCGCGGTTTTCAAAGGTCGCCGGCGAGATGGTTTCCCACGTTCACCTGGAAGAGGCGCTGCACAGCGCGCTGGGAAGCCTGGAGCAGCGGCTGGTGGTGACGGCCGTCTCCGACGATCAAAAGGGCGAGCGCTTCGTAGTTTTGCACCTTGACCTGGGGTTGGAGGTAGACGACCTGCTGAAGCGTGTCCGGGATTTGGGACTGCCCGCTCTTTGGGTGCCCCGCCGCGAACATTTCTATCTGGTCGAGGCGCTGCCGGTGATGGGCAACGGGAAACTCGATCTGAAATTGGTGAAGCAGACAGCCCAGAAGCTCGCTACCAAGGTTGCGGCGGCGTAGGATATTTTCTTCTCAGAATCTCAAACCCAGGGCCACCAACTCCTTTTCCAATTGTTCGGCATTCAAAAACTGAATTGTCTGCAACCCCACTTGGCGGGCCCCCTCAAGATTCAGCGGCCGGTCGTCAATGAACAGGCACTCCTCCGCCTGCCGCTGTGAGACATCGAGCGCCAACTGGTAGATTTGCCGGTGCGGCTTGGAGATTCCCAGGTAGCAGGAAGTGAAGAACACAGAGAAGTAGTTGCGCAATCGGAACTTCTCAATACGGTAGAGATTCAACTCGCGGGATTCGTTGTTGAGTGCAGCCAAAAATATATCGGGCGCTCGTGAAAGCCTCGCAATGAGAGGGAGAGAGTTCGGAAGCGCCTCCGACTGCGCATACATAAAATCCCGGACCTGGTCCTTGCGGAAGGCGCGTGACCGGTAAAAGATCGTGCGATCGAGATAATGGTCGAGGGTCAGGTGACCGCTGTCCAAGGCCGCGCTCACCATCTGGTGGCGGCCCTCGAAATCGTTGGCGTCGAGTCCGAAATTTGCCACCAGCCTGGAACGCTCGCCATGGTCCCATCCGTTGGTCAGCAACACTCCGCCCACGTCGCAGAATACGGCGGTGATTTTGAGCACCGTGCTCCTCCCCAACTGCGGATTGCCCTCGATGGAAGCAGCCAGCTTTTATCCCAACCACGCCGGGTTGTGCGCGGTACCGTCAAACATGTTAGTCGTCTTGAAAGGTTCGAATTGGCCGTCGCGGCCGGCGGCGGCCGTGCGGGCGGCGAGCGAGTCGAGTTCCTTCTGGCTCAGGGGACGGAAGGTGCGGGCGGCCTGCAAGCCCTGCTCCAGGCGTTCGAGTGACTCGCAGCCGTTGATGACCACGGAGGTCGGCAAGCTCATGGCGTAGTGCAAGCACTCGATGGGAGTCACCGTGTTGCTCTTCAGGACGTTTCCATCACCCATCGACTTCATCCCCAGTACCCCGATGCCGTGCTCCACCAGCACGGGAACCACCTTGTGAGCGAAGCTCTTAAAGTGCATATCCATCACGTTGAGCGGCATTTGGACTGCGTCGAAGGTGAAGCTGTGTTGGAAGGCAGTGTTGAGCATCTTGAGATGAATGTCGGGATCCTTGTGGCCGGTAAAGCCGATGTAGCGAATCTTGCCGGCCTTCTTGGCGGCGATCGCGGCTTCAAAGCTGCCGCCGGGGCCGAAGATGCGGTCCGGGTCGCCGGGGCGAATGACTTCGTGGAATTGCAAGAGGTCGATGGTGTCCGTTTGCAAGCGGCGGAGTGATTCGTCAATCTGGCTGGCTGCAATATCCTTCAATTGGCCATCGATCTTGGTCATCAGGAAGACCTTCTGCCGATAACCGTCGCGGAGCCCCTTGCCCATGCGGATTTCGCTGTTACCGTCGTTATAATCCCAGCAGTTGTCCATGAAATTCACGCCGTTATCGATGGCGGTGCGGATGATGCGGATGCTCTCCTGCTCGTCGCTTTGCAGGCCGAGATGATATCCGCCCAGGCCTAATAAGGATACCTTCTCGCCGCTGCGACCAAGCGTGCGATAGGGCATGTCACCCGGGGCGGCGGATGAAGACAGAGCGGGGACGGTGGTTCCGGATACCGCGGCGCCTACACCCGCCACACCCAGCGTCACTTTTTCCAGGAATTCGCGGCGATTTTGTTTTGAGTTCATCGTATTTGCCTCCTCCCCAGAAGGGATTATCAGATTAGATGATCGGCTTTCTTGGTGAGGACAAATGCGCTATCGGGGCAGCGATGTTTATCGACCACTTACACTACACTGTCCGCCTTCCGAATCGACAAACCGCGCCAAATCAGTCCCAAAATCCTGCTTCGCGGGAGGCATGCTGAACTGGACTCCCTTTTGACTCATTTCCCGGTGAAACTCCTGGAGATCCGGCACTGTGAAGCCCAGTTCAACTGTTCCCGCAGCGTTCTGAGCAGAGGCAGGATGAAGGGCGAGGGTGGTCTCGCCAGTGATGAATTCACTCCAACCTGGCGATTCAAACTTTAACGGTAAACCGACAACGTCCCGGTAGAACTTGACTGCCCTATCCATTGATTCCACAAACTTGATCACATAGGTCAGTTGGCTGCCCATTCTTCCTTCCTCTCGAGCTATCGGATGATGCGGTTTGCCCCGAAACGACCAAGTAGAATTGTAGCCCCGCACCCGGCAGGCGTCAATGTCAACCGGAGGGTGGTGCTGTCCTAATTTGGGGCGTAGCGCTGGCTTCCAGCCGGCACAGGAGCCGCCAAGATGGCGGCGCTACGTTCAAATTAGGACACTACCCTTCATTTGAC
>DATJVT010000150.1:0-17072 GCA_035501695.1 Terriglobia bacterium
GCAAACAGCAGCGGGGATTCGGTCGGCGAGGGCTTGTCGAGTTTGCGCATGCCCCGAGTCTAACCCCACTTTCCCACCTCGCGGGTGCAATCTCTTCCACCCCCGCCCAACTTTTTCAATCACCCAACCTGCCCCACTACATGACAGTGCCCTCCATCACCCTGCACCACCCGACCCCTTCTCGCCTCCGTTATCGACGGATCGGGGGGGGCTTCCCAGCGTGGGCAACTGCCCCCCCTGCCATCCCTTCGGCCGACGGCGGGCAACCGCGGAGGCCCGCCAACTGCTCATCACCCAAGTCTTGTCATCAAGCCCCGATGCACTTCATCGGGGTCGAGGTTCGGGCTTCGGGATTAGAGATCGTGGGGTGGCGATTTCATGAAATGCGGACGGGTGGAAGGTAGGGGGCAAGGGGGAAGAAAACGGCGGGCACGGGCGGGGTGGATTTGCACGAATTGTGGCAAGAAGTCAGGGAAGAGAGGGCGACAAGAACAATTTACCCCAACCGAGGCTGCGAAGTGTATGAAATCAAATGAAACTCGGGCAAATTATCCGAATAGGAGTTGGATGTTTCTGCGTTCTTGAGGGGCCTTCTGGAGACATCTTGACCCAGTTTGGCGAAAACGGCGTGACATTTGTGCCTGATGGATCGAGAAAGGCGAGATATTTGCGCCCGACGCAAGAACGGCCGTCAGGGGAAGATGAGGACAGAAGGGCAATAGGAAAGGATGCCAGAATGCAGGGATATCCGGATAAGTTGTTTAGAATCAGCAAGGGATTTTGCACCGACCTACGGTAGTAAGATTCACCACAGAGGCCACAGGGGGTCACAGAGAGGGCTTTTCTACCTTCTTTCTGCGAATGCTCAGTGTTGCAATATCGCAAATGCCCATCATTCTGGCAGGCAAATGGACGGTGATTGTAGGGCCGAACGCTGCTCGGCCCTACAGGCTCTCCGTCGTGAAAGCCCTTGCTTGAGGGGGCTCACCTTCTGCGCAAGAGCACGGTGTTACGCCACCAGTTGAATGAGTCAAACTAGCCGGAGATTGCGGAGCGCACGCAGTCGCGCCAGGCTAGGGTGGCCGCGCTGAACGCCTCAACTTGCTCCATCTACTGGGGAACGATGTTGTAGAGGAAGATGAACTGGAGCACCAGGTCGTTGCCGGTGAACTCCTGGGGCAGGGGGGGGAACGGGATGGACGCATGGATGCCGGCCAGGGCAGCCCGATCCAGTGGGTCGGAGCCCGAGGACGCCACCAGGCGCAACTGTGGCACCGAGCCGTCCTTGAGGATCTGGAACACGATCCCCGTGCGCCCCTTTTCGCCCAGGCGCGCGGATTCCGGAATCACCGCCAGCCAGTTGCGCCGCACGATGTACACGATGCGGGCGAGGTAGGGGCCGAAGTCAACTCCGCGCGTGTCCGACAGGATGGTGGGAGCCTCAGTGGAGAAGTTCGGGTGCAGGTTGTTGAACTCCAGGTTCGAATCGCCGCCGCCGCCCGAGCCGCTTTCGGGGTGGTATCCGCCCCGGGCCGCGGCTTGCAGCGACTGCTGGATTGCTTGTCCGGGAGTGAGGGACGGCGCATGGAATCTGCCGGCCCCGCCACTTTCCTGAGGGACGTCATCCAGGCGAAGCTCGGAATTCTTTTCGTGTTCAGGCTTGGGGGCCGGCGGAGTGGGAGGTCCGCCCGGAGGAGGAGTGGGCGCGGCCTCCGGCGGGGGAGAAGGGGTCGCCCCGCGCGAGACTTCGGGCTCCGGCGTGTTGCCGCGCGAATAAGGCATGCGCAGGCCGTTGGGGTCAATGGTCGGCGAAGGTCCCTGGGCACGGCGATTCTTATCGGAAGGACGCGCCTCGGGAGGGGGATTGCGCAGGGCCTTCAACAAGTCCGGAGGAAGGAAGAGCGTGGTGATCTGCTTCTCCGGTCGCACCGCGACGGGAATCCCCATCATCAGCTTGCCCCGCCGCAGCAGGTCCGGAGCGGAAACGATCAGGATGATCAGGAAGATGTGCAGGAAAACCGAGGTCAAGAACACGGCTCTGCGGCGCCATATCGCCAACTCCTGCTCAGGGCCGGCGTTCAGGAACAGGTCAACTTCGATCGGTTCGTTGCTGACAAACAGGTCGAGTTGGGAAGTCTGGGGCTTCTCATCCTCCGAGAACTTCAGATCGAGAATGGTTTCCACACTCATACAGAACTTCGGGAGCCGGGAATCAACAGCCAATAGCCAAAAGACAGCTTACCCTCATCCCACTCCCGGATGCTGGCTTCGCTCATGCTAACTCTCTCCGCTTTGCCCGATGGCACGTCCGAGGGGCACATTGACAAGGGCTGCATGTTGTTCGATGCAGTTCATGACGGCTTCGGCCAATGCCAAAGCCTGTTTTCCCTCCGCCCCCCCTACCAAAGGGCGACTTCTGGTCCGAACCGATTCCACAAAAGCCTCCAACTCCGCTCGCAGGGGTTCCTGCGGCGCAGTGGTGAGCTTCTGGAACGCAATCCGGGGAGTGGGCCCGTCACGGTCCACACGAATAAGTGTCGCATCCCGGCGCGTGAAATCAATGGAAAAATACTCGTTGGGCTGGAAGTACCGGAACTTGCGAATCCGCTCCGTGCTTACCCGGCTGGCCGTCAGGTTGGCCACTGCCCCATTGTCGAATTCCACGCGGGCGTTGGCGATGTCCACCTTGTTGGAGAGGACAGGAAGGCCCACGGCCCGCACATCGCGCCAGGGGGAATTCACCATCCAGAGGACGAGATCCAGGTCGTGAATCATGAGGTCGAAGACCACATCCACGTCGAGGCTGCGCGAGCTGAATACGCCCAGGCGATGAATCTCAAAGAACATGGGGCGCGTGGTCACCGCACGTGCGGCTGCCACGCCGGGGTTGAAGCGTTCCAGGTGGCCCACCTGGAGGATGCGTCCCCCGCGTTCGGCCAAGTCGATGAGTTCCGTGGCCTCCGCCACCGTTCGGGTAATGGGTTTTTCCAGCAGCACATCCACGCCCTGGGCGAAGGCTTGGCGCGCCACGGCGGCGTGGTCGGTGGTGGGGATCACCACGCTAACCGCCCGCACTGCGCCCAACACCTCCTCCAGGCTGGAAAAGGCCCGCACCTTGAGTTCGTTGGCGATTTCCTGCGCCCGCTCGGGACGGAGGTCGTAGACCCCCACCAGCTCCGTCCCCGTGACCTGCTGCAACTCGCGAGCGTGCTTCTTCCCGTGCTCGCCAACGCCCAATACCGCGACTGGAATCTTCTCGCTCAATGTTTCCCCAAGGTGCCAGGTGTCAGGTGTAAGGTGTCAGGGAGAACCTCGCCTGTCGGGCTTGACACCTGGTACATGGAACGTGTGAAAAAATTGAATTCGGCATGTTATCAGTAGTGTAAAGCATTGAAAATGCGTGGTGTCGAAACCGGTAAAGCGAATTTTTTCACATGTTTCCCGGCACCTGACACCTCATGACTGCATTCCCACAATGGCGATGCCCGCCGCGTCGGCGTCCGCGATCAGGTTCTGCCGGTCGAAGAGCAGGGTCTTGCCCGCGTCCACAGCCAGCACCGTGGCTTTCGAATCACGCATCACCTGGATGGTCTTTCTTCCCACCACCGGGACGTCAAAGCGCATGTCCTGATCGGGCTTACTAACTTTAACGACCACCAGCCGGCGACCGTTACTCAAACCGGCGGCGCGCTGGATGGCGGCGTCCGTGCCCTCCATCGCTTCCACGGCAACGCAGGCGCGGTCCGCCACTACAATGGTCTGGCCGAGATCCAATCCGGCAATCTTCTTGGCGATTTCGCGGCCGTAGGCGACATCCGCCGCCTCGTCCGCATCGGGAGCGCGCTGGGTCAGCGTGCCGGCCTGCGGCAGCAGCGGCTTCAGGAATAGCGTCGAGTCCACCACCTTCATGCCCCGTCCTTCAATCATGTGGACGAAGGCGCCGATGAGCACGTCGGTGTTCTTGCGCGACAGGCCCTGCAGCATGCGGCTCATCATGCCGTCCGGCTTAATGGCGCTGAACAGTTGCGCGTGCTTCACCTGCCCGGCCAGCACGACCTTGGTGACCTTCTCCGCCACCAGCAGGTCAAGGCATTTGGCCACTTCCCCCAGGCTGAGCCAGTGGGTTTCCCGCGCCTTCTCGGCGAGCTCCGGGGCGGTCTCTTCCTTGATGGCCACCACCATCGGGTCCAACCCCTGATCGCGGGCGGCGTCGAGCACCAGGAAGGGGAAGCGCCCATTGCCGGCGATGATGGCGTATCTATCGGGTGATCGGGTGATCGGGTGATCGGGCGATTTCACTTCGCCACTCCCCGTTCCGAGGACTTGATGAATTCCACCAGCGCCTTGACGTGGGCAGACTGGAATTGCCTGGCCTCGATGGCTTCCAGCGCCTGCGTAGTGTTCAGCTTCGAGCGGGTGAGCAAGCGAAACGCAGCTTCCAGTTCCTTCAGGTCTTCCTGGGCCAAGCCTTGCCGGTCCAGACCGAGGCGATTGGCGCCGTAAACCCGCATGGGACGGTCAGCCGAGGTTTTGGAGTAGGGCAGGATGTCCTGGTTGACGGCGGTGAAGGCTCCCAGAAAACTGTAGGCGCCGATCCGGCAAAACTGATGAATGCCACAGAAGGGGCCGACAATGGCGTGGTCCTGAATTTCAATGTGGCCGGCCAACGAGGCGGCGTTGCTCATGATGACGTGGTTTCCCACCGTGCAATCGTGGGCGATGTGGACGTAAGCCATCAGCAGGTTATGGTTCCCGATGCGCGTAATCCTGTGGCCTCCCGCCGTGCCGCGGTGAATGGTCACGAATTCCCGAATGGTGTTGTCATCGCCGATTTCGACTGCCGTGGGTTCGCCGCGATACTTCAAATCCTGCGGCGCGAGGCCGATTGAGGCGTATGGGTAGATGCGGTTGTTCTTGCCGATCCGGGTGTGGCCGTCGATGACCACATGCGACATGACTTCGGTGCCCTCGCCGAGTTCGACGTTTTCACCAATTAACGAGTAGGGCCCGATGGTTACGCCGGCGGCGGTCTGCGCCTGAGGATGAACAATGGCCGTGGGATGAAGGTTCATGGTTGAGGTTGACCTGGTCGATCGGCAATGGCAAACGTCTCTACGGCTTCGGCCGCGAGCTTGCCATCTACCAGGGCGCGCCCGGAGACCTTGCCGAAAGTGCTGCGCCGATGAAGCAACTCTACTTCCATCCGCAACTGGTCGCCTGGCAACACCGGGCGGCGAAACTTGGCGTTCTCGACCCCCGTAAAGTAGATAAGCTTTCTCGCCTTCTCTTCGTCGGGCATTTCGCTATAAAGCATGACCCCTGCGACCTGCGCCATCGCTTCCAGCACGAGTACCCCCGGCATAACCGGCGCGCCGGGGAAGTGCCCCTGGAAGAATTCTTCGTTGATGGTGACATTCTTCAGCCCCACGATGCGCTGGGGGGCGTCCAGCTCCACAATCCGGTCCACCAGCAGGAAGGGATAGCGGTGGGGAAGGAACTTCATAATTTCCGTTACGTTGTAAACGACGCGGTTCTCCGTGGCAGGGGCCGTGGTCGGTTCAGCCATTCTTCACCATCCGGGTTCAGGCAATGCGCGGCAGGGTAGATTGGAATCCACGCTTCCTGGTGTCCTCAGTTTGTCGCAGAAGGAACTACTGGGACCGCGTTATTATAAACGAAAGCCCCTGGTTAGCGTAGTGCCGACCGTGCAGACCGTGCAGACCGTGCAGACCGTGGCAGTCCAGACCTTGGCAGGGAATCTGGTGGCCGGGTGCTGTCCTAAATTCAAATGGAGCGCCGACTCCGCCTGTTCGGGGTGGGCAAATGCTGGAATTATGGCCGGCGGCTTGGGCAGACCAGGATAGCGCTGGTGGCCGAAAGTGAGGTGTCGTTCGATCAGAACAACTTAAAGGTGATATCAACTGTGCTCGTAAATGGCACAGGTTTTCCCCCCTTTGTGGCGGGCAGGAACTTCCAGGTCTTCAGCGCCTTGATTGCGTTTTCATCCAAACCCTTGTCAAGAGACCTGACCACTTTGACGTCGCTCACGGTTCCATCGGTTGCAACGGTGACTTTCAGTTGGACGTCGCCTTGCAGTTTGGCGGCCCTGGCCTCCTTGGTGTAGGCGGGATCGGGTTTGTAGATCACAATGGGAAGACTGAGATCACTATTGGCGTCACTTTCCTTGGGGAGGCGGAAACTGAGCGTCACATCCGTAATGGCGGCCTTCTCGGTTGGGGCATAGCGCCACTGCTTTACCGCATCAACGGCAGCTTTGGCAAGGGTGGAATCACCGGCCAAAGCCTCGACATTGGAAACACTACCGTCCTTCTCGACGGTGATCCGCAATATCACGTTGCCTTCCAAGCCTGCCGCCTTCGCCGCCGCGGGGTAAGCCGGCCGCACGGCGCTGACCGGCACAAGGACTGGAATTGCAGGTGTGGGTTGATCCTTGGCGTTCGGTTCAGCTGGCGGGGTGGTACCGCTCCGAGCCAGGGTGAAGTTTACATTCACGTCGGTAATGACGGCCTTCTCCATGGGCGCGTAGCGCCATTGGCGGACGGCGTCGGCAGCCGCCTTGGCCAGTTGGGGATCGCCGCGCACGACATCCAATTTGGAGATGCTGCCGTCCTTCTCAATGGTGGCGCGCAGTACCACCATGCCCTCAATGCCGGCCTTCTTCGCTTCCGGCGGATAGACGGGCCTCACACGAGTGACCAATTTGGGCATAATGTTCCCGGGGGCAGCCGATTCCTGCGCTGCCTGCTCTTCAGCAACGGCCATGCGTACGGGTGAGTGCAGCGGGAATGCCCAGATGGCCACGCCCCCAGCTAGGATTAACAAACCCATGATGGCAGTAAGTGAAAAGGATAGACGTACTTTCGACATATAGACCTCCTTCACCAGCAATTCAATTCGTTGAGCGAGCTGACGCTCCTTCAAAAAGGTCGGGGCGCTTCCCAGTGCGGTGACGGGGCCGCCGCTGGCGATCTCCAGCAGCGCGCTCATGTAAGGCTTGCGCGCGGTCACCAGCCGGACAACTTCCGCGTCAACCGTCTGTTCGCGGCTCAGGCGAATGCGATGCACTACCCAGGCCACGGCGGGATGAAACCAGAAGAGGGTCAGGACAAGTTCCTCCGCCAGGTTGAAAATCCAGTGTCGCCGCGCCACGTGGAACAACTCGTGGCCCGCAATCGCCCGCTGGAACGCCAGGTCCAGCGCGGGGAACCGGTCAGGGAGAAGAATGGAAGGGGGACGAAACCCAAAGGTGGCCGGGCTGTCTACTTCCGCCGTGAGATACCAACCCGCTGCAGCTCCGAGCCGCGATTCAAGTTCGCGCACGCTCGTGGGGATCTGATCGTAGGCGCGGGCCGCCGTGCGAATCGCCCGCAATCGGCGCAGGCCGAGTGCCAGCCACCCGAGGCGAACCAGCATCCCCGCGACCAATGCGCCGGCGATGAGCGGATAGAGCCATGCGACGATGCCCGTCGCTCCCGCCTCGACGCCCTGAAAACGGATGGACACTGACCCTTCGGAGAACGAGCTAGCCGCGGCCGGCGACCTCCACGGTTGAAGCAGGGGAAGCGCCAGACAGGCCACCAGCAGACCCTGCCAGTAAGGCAGCAAGACGCGCGGCGCACGGAGACGAAACAATGCAGGAAGCGCTGTGCCTGCCACGACCACGAGCGTGACCTGAAGGCAATAACAAAGGAAGTTGGCAAACCATAGGGGCGGGGTCATGCGCTCTCCTTGATGGCCTTCGCAATCTTTTCCAGGTCCTGGGGCGAGAGGTGGCGGTCTTTCACGAGCTGCACCAGCAGGGGTTCGGCCGACCCATTGAAGACCCGGCTTACGAAATCCTGAAGCATCGCCCCCATCACTTTGCCCCGGGGTTGCGCGGAGCGGTAGACGTGCGCCTTGTCCTCGGCTCGCTTCTTGAGGTACCCCTTCTCGTCCAGAATATTCATCATGGTCATGACGGTGGTGTAGGCGATCTTGCGCCGGCGCAGCAGCGCCTCGTAAACGTCGCGCACCGTGGCGGTCTGGAGTTCCCAGACCACCTTCATGATCTCCAGTTCCTGCTCGGTCAGCGTGCGGCTTCGGGTTCGCATACTAATTAATTAGTACGAGTAATTTAGTTTGTCAAGGGGAAAATGCGGGGTTATTCAAATTCCGAGCAGGACATAAAATATCCGCAGCGGAGGCAGATCATCTTGCAGCGCCGCGATTCCAGGCGCGCGGAGCAGACGGGGCAGAACTGGTTGGGGAATTCCGGCGCCGGCTGGGAAGCCAAGGCCGGTGAACCCGCAGGCTCGGGTTTGTCATCGCTCATAGCGGCGCGTTCCTCAGGCGTAATGTTCCCCCATGAAGTCGCGCAGCGCCGCGTAGGCGCGCGCCAGGGTGGCCTCATCGGGAAGGAAGACGATGCGGACGTGCCGGGTTCCAGGCGCCTGGCCGAACCCCGTGCCGTGCACCATCAGCACATGCTGTTCCACGAGCAATCTCTTCACGAATTGCTCGTCGCCATCCGGAATATCAAGCCTGGGGAACGCGTAAAACGCGCCGCGTGGCGCAACGCAGCTAATGCGGGGGATGGTACGGCAGGCATTGACCGTCAAGTTGCGGCGAGCGCGCAGCTTGTTGCGAACTTCCACCAGGTGGTCCTGCGGCCCCTCCAGCGCGGGGCGCACGGCAAACTGTTGCGGGTGGTTTGAGCACAGCCGCGCGCGCAGCAACTGGTGGATCCCTTCCAGATAAGGCTTGACGGCCTCCGCCTCACCGCTGACGATTCCCCAGCCCACCCGCCATCCCGGAGCCAGGTAGCCTTTCGAGAGTCCGTTGAACGTCACGATCGGGACGTCCGGCGCCAGCGCCCCGAGCGAAGGTGGCGACGCTCCGTCGAGGATCAGCTTGTCGTAAATCTCGTCTGCAAAGATCACCAGGTTGTGCCGTCGCGCGAGTTCTGCGATGGCTTCCAAGGTGCCGCGCGAGTAAACGCCGCCCGTGGGATTGTTCGGATTGCCCACCACGATGGCGCGCGTCCGGTCATTGATCCTGCGTGAAATGTCCAATACGTCCGGCTGCCATTCATTCTGCTCGTCGAGCAGGTAGGGATTGGGTTGGGCGCCGAGCTTGGCAAGCACCGCCGAGTACAACGGGTACTCGGGGCTGGGAGTCAACACGTTCTCCCCGGCATTCACCAGCGCGGTCAGGCACACATCCAGGGCTTCACTTACGCCGGCTGTCAGGAAAGCGCTTTGAACGTTGCGAATTCCTTTGCGCTCCGCCTCCGCGCGTATGGCCTCAATCGCTTCCGGAATGCCCAGGGAGGGGGCGTAGCCGTTCTTACCGTCGCGCATGGCCTTTTCCACCGCGGCAATCAGGTGAGGAGGCGTGTGGAAATCGAAATTGAGGGGATCGCCAATGTTCAGGGAGAGGACCGTCTTGCCTTCCCGCGCCAGTTGCTCGGCCAGCACGGCCATGTCACGGATGGCGTAGCGGACGTTCGCCAGCCGCGCGGCAGCACTTATGACACGGGAATTGGTAGTGGTTTGCATGGGCGCGATATTCCTGTTTGTACCAGAAACCCGCGAGTGCGTCAAACTTTGGTGTCTTCCCTATTAAGGGTGGTTTCCATGTTGCGAGCCTCCGGCTCGCATGTCTTGCACGAAGGTCTGAAAAGCAACTAAGTCCTCGGGCGGACCCGAGCCAAGCTGGCTTCGCAGCTTGAGCGCGTAGTCAGCGGCTTCTTCGGGGGTTGTTTTTTTGATCATGACAGCCCCCCGGAGATACCGGAGTTGTTGTAGGGTAAGATCGGAAGCTCCGCCATACTTGTCCATCTGAACAAGGAAAAAGTCGAAGAGTGCCTTGGGAAGGCCGAACGAGTCCGGGACGTCGCGTCGTGTGTACTCATAGATTGCCTTTTGACGCCAGGGATCAAACGTCTTCGTCCCAAAAAAGTCGGTTGGCTCCAGGAAGATCTGGGTGGTGGGGACGACCACTCGGACGACGGGGCCCTTCGTCGGGCGCAGGACCCAGACGGCCACGGTGTGGTTCGCGTAAGGCCAAAGCAACCCGACACCCCTAACCCCGGCGCGTTCGACAAGAAAGGCAAAAAGGGCCGAGAGCTCATCGCACTCCGCCGTTGCCGTTGGCGCCAGCATGGAAGGCTTGGACACGCTTTGCCACTGCCGCCAGATGTTGTCGGAATTGGGTGGCATGTTGGTGATGTCCCAATTGAGGTTCCACAGGCCCTTATCCCTCGTGGCCTCGAACAACAGGCGTACAAGGGCGTAGTCGGAGTAACTCACACTTGCAGGCGCGAGTTTATAGTTCGTTGTCAGCGTCTGGAACCCCACCCGCACGCCATTGCTTGTTTCGAAAGCCTTGGCTTTCGCGCGGACGATGGTCTCAAGTTCACCCAACGTGGTCGGAGGAGGAAAAACAGGTTGTCGTGATCCTGAGGTTTGGGAATATAGGCTTGCCGCCGTCGCCGCCGCCAGCGCAACCACGGGTGCAAGGACTCGCGCCTTGGATTTGAGGCCCACGGAGCAACCCTTACTACTGTTTCTTCTTCTTGAACAGGCCTGCGATGCCGCGCATGGTGTTAATATCCCTCTCCACGTTCGCAGGGGTTGGAGTGACTTTCCCTGCGCCGCCGCCCTTCAGGGAAAACTTGGGCTTGGCGATTGTTCCGCCCACGGCGAAAGGAAAGGTCAGCTTGCCGTCGGCATATCTGGCGCCGGCCATTTCTCCCAACATTCCCCCCAGGGGGTTCTTGCCGGCGGCCAGGCTGGCGTCGCCGGAGTAGTCCAAGGTTCCATCGCCCGCCATGGTCATGCTGCCGGCGCCATCCACATCAACGCCGTTCCCCACCAGGCTGATCTTATTGCTGGAAAGTCTGGCGTCGGCGACCCGGAAATCCGCCGACAGGGAAGAGAACGACGAGGGGTCGCCATTGGCGGGGCCGACGCCGGTGATTCTCGCCAATTCGCGCAGATTGCTGTCGAGTTGGAGGCTGGGCATGCGGCCGTTGCGGATGCTCGCCTGGCCCGAGCCGTTGACGCCGACGAGGGGATCGGGGGCCTGCGTGACCAGGCCGCTCATCTTGACGGACCCATCCAGCGTTCCGGTCATCATCCCCCTGGTCTGGGGGAAGGCGGCCATGAATTCCTCCACCTTGACGCCCTTGATTTTGGCGTCGACGAAGTAGCTCAGATGGGGGCCGCCAAAATTGAGGGAGAGATTCCCCTTGGCGCTCCCCTGGTAGCACTTCAGCTCCAGATCGTCGAAGAAGACCTGCTGGGGATAGAGGTGGAACTTGGATTTCAATTTGGACACCGCGAGGGGGCCAAACTGCGCCGTGTCGAGCTTGATGTTTCCCTGCGCAACGGCCGGACCCGTGGCATCGTCGGCATAGACCACGGTGTTGAAGGTTCCCGCAAGAGCAGCAAATTCGCCCGGCGCGGGCGGAGGTGCCAGTGCCGAAGCGGTGGTCACGGCGCTCAAGTTCACGTCGTGCAAGTCGATCGAGGCCCCGTGAATATCCATCAGGGAAGGGCCGCGCTCTCCCGAGGGGAGCAGATTTGCCGCCTGAAATTGCCCGTGTTCCACCGTCAGCCTGGAGATAGTACCCAGCTTGACGGAGGGACCGCCTCCCTGGGCGGGGGAGGGCGCGGGGGCGACGCTCGCCTTGGGGGGCGGGCTTGCGTAGTTCCATTTTCCCTGCGCGTCCTGCAGCAGGTCAAGCGACAGGTCGTCCAGTTCCAGCTTGGTTATCTCCACATCGCGATGGAGCAAGGCCATCCCGTCCACCACGGCGTAAATCTCCTTGGTTTTCACAAAATCGCCCGCGGGAAAGCCGGGAGGATTCCCCAACGAGAAATCATCCACGCGAATTGCGACCCGCGGTAGGATGGTCAAAGCCAGTCGCCCGATCTGGCACGGCTTTCCCGTCGCCTCCTGGATTTGCGCGGCCACTTGGGGCCGGAAGCGGTCGACATTAAAAAAGAGAGGAACGATGATCGCCAGCCCCAAGACCATCAGGACCAGCGCGACCACCACTCCGATTGCGATCTTCTTTCGCTTAGACATGGAGCCCCCTCCTGGGAAGTATGGCAGATGATCTCAGACCGCAACTAATGGCTCCTCTGCGAAAATACCAGGCACTAAACCCCCTCTAAAAATAATACAACGTTTTCCCGCCCTGCGCTCCTCGAGCCCGGAACATGCATGAATGGGCAGGTAGCGGCGGCCGTATGTAGCGCCGGGTCTTCAGCCCGGCACTATTCTGGGGCGCCGATGGCGCCGAGGTGCCGCCCTCAATGGCGGCGCTACGAGCTGCGATATCAAGGGTGCAACAAGCTAGGGGGCGGGGTGGGGTGGCGCGGGAGGAGGCACGTGGGTGAACTTGATGGTGTAATAGTCAAAGAACGATTTGCCGGGGGGGGCGGCCTGCACGGTTTCAGTGAATTCGCCAGGCCCGGTGCGCGACCACGTCCTGCGGAAAAGCCAGCCGGGCGGAGGAGAGTCGCCTCCTTCCGGATTGAGATGGAGTTCAGCCCCGTCCACGGTCATTCGATAGCGCGTGATGAATCCCGTGCTGGAGAAAACCCGGAGCACGAAACCCGCCCGGTCTGCGCTAAGGATTCCCATCCACGATTCCTGGGTAGCCGGAACGGTCGGCGTGGCGGCAAGTGAAATGTCGCCGCGGAGAATCAGGAAATGTCTTTCCAGGTCGGGGGTCACGGAGAGCTGCGCCTCCCCGGAAGGGGCATCGGGCGGGGTTTTGCCGTTCCACTGACCCTGCAGCCATTCGAGCGCGGAAAAGTCGGGCGGGGCGGGGATGGGGATTTGATATTGGACGGGAGGCTTGTCCTTGGCGGCCAAGGGGCAGAGGGCCAGCACCCCCATCAGCACCAGCATGAGGCGGCGTGCGATTCCGTTGCCGCCGGCTTTTCGGAGGCGCAGCGAGGGCACGCGCGAGCGGCTGTCCAACTCAGGATGACTTATCCGCCGGACCAGCATCATTCTCTCCCAGCATTTGGATGAGCAGCTTCAACATGTCCGTGGTGGTCACAATACCCTTCAACTCGCCGCCTTCCACTACCGGCAGGCACCCGATACGGCGGTCGAAGAGCAAGCGCGCGGCTCCGTAGACGCTCTTGCCGGGCTCAATAGTCACCAATTCGCGGGTCATGATCTTGGCGAGCGGCGTCCCCTCCATCACCCGGTTGTACTCTTCCGGAGGGATCCCCGAGAGGATGGACGGGGTGTAATGTTTCAGGTCCCTTTCCGTAACGATTCCTGCCAGTTGCGTGCCATTCAGAATCGGAATGTGGCGGAAGCCGGAGCGCGCGAAAATCAGCGTGGCGTCCAGAAGCGATTCGTCTTCCTGCAGCGTGATGAAATCGGTGGTCATGATGTCGCGCACGAGCATCGAGGTACCCCCACGCGGGAGGCCGCCACGGGTTCTCCGTCAGCCCTGGCGGAAACGGAATTTGTCCCCTTCCGTCGGCTTGTCTTCAGGGAACCGGATCTCCCAGAAACCCGGCGGCCCCAGGATTTCGAATCCGATCTCAAAGCTGGGACCTGTGGTCCCGGCTGAGGTCCACACCACGCGGCCGCGCGTGTTTTGTTCCTTGTCGCGCCTGCGAATATCCAGCGTCGTCCCCACGGGAAGCTGCTGGCGGCTGCGGATCATCCCGCCATGCAGGCTGATCACCAGCGTTTCCACGGGCTCCCATTCGGCGGTGGAAGGGGCGTCCACGGGGTTGATGAAGAGCGGTACCCGCATCACAATCCGCAGGCTGCGACGCCGGGGCTTCCGCTCTGTTGAGACCGCTTCCATTCGCAACACCAGACCGGAAAAATGATTCGAGATTAGGGCCGGTTTTCCCAGCCATCATAGCACAAGGTCGAAGACTTTCACCGTGACTTGGGTCATATTCGGGCGCCCTCGCTGCACGCGGCTCCGGCGTGGCACAGGAAACTCGTGAAACCGGGGCCAGCCTGTCCCCGGTTTCACGCAGGTTTCGTTCAGAGCTGCAATGCGATACTGTTGGACATCGTGTTAAGGCAAACGGCGCATAAGGCGTCAACTCACCCTTCGCGAATGCATCCTTCGCGGATTCGATTATTGATACGTCGCATGGATTACAGCGGCGAATGCCGAGCGTGGCACAGAAGAATCATCGGGTAGTCGGTGCAGTTTAGGAACATCTACGATTGGGGTATCCACTGTCGGGAGTGGAGCGCGCATGAGCAGATTGGCCATACCCGGTTTCACGTGTCGAACTATCCTTTTGCTTTGCCTTTTGACCGGCGTGGTGCGTGCCCAGGTGGGGGCCGCCATCTCCGGGCGAGTGGAAGACGCGAAGGGAGGCGCAATTAGCGGAGCCAGGGTGACGGTGATGAATTTGGAAACCGGTGCCACAAGTGTTGTGAGCACGGGGGACAAAGGTGATTTCAGCGTGGTTTCCATCCCCATCGGCCCGTACCAGGTCAAAGTCGAAAAAAGCGGGTTCAAGACCCTCCTCCGCTCCCGGATTAATCTGGAGATCGGCCAAAACGCCTTGTTGAATTTTCGGCTCGAGGTTGGCGCGTTCCGGCAGCAGTTAGATGTTACGGACGACGCCCCGGTGGTCAACACCGCCACCTCATCCGTCGCGGGAGTCGTCGGTGAGCGCCAAGTGAAGGACCTCCCCCTCAACGGCCGCAGCTTCGATGACTTGATCACGTTGAATCCTGGAGCGATCAACTACAGCGCCATGAAGAGCGCGAACACCAGCACCAGTGCTGGGAATACGTTCTCGGTGGCGGGAAGGAGGACGGGCGAAAACCTCTTCCTACTGAACGGCATTGAATACACTGGATCGAGCCAGCTCGCGGTAACACCAGGCGGCGCCAGCGGCTACTTGCTCGGGATAGACGCCGTGCGGGAGTTCAATGTTCTGACCGACACCTATTCTGCCGAATACGGCAAGCGCGCCGGGGCACAGGTAATGGTCGTTACGCAGTCCGGAACGAATACACTACACGGAGACCTTTTCGAATTTTTGAGGAACAGCGCCCTCGATGCGCGAAACTTCTTCGCGCAGGCCTCCGCTCCGCCTTTTCATCAGAATCAATTCGGAGGGGTGCTGGGAGGTCCGCTCAAAAAGGATCGCTGGTTCCTGTTCGGCAATTATGAAGGACTCCGGCAAGCGCTGGCGCAGGCCGGCGTCGCTGCGGTTCCCGACACCGAGGTGCGTCAAGGCCTGTTCCCAAACAGTGCCGGCGTCTACGTCCCCGTCCCGAATCTGGATCCTGCGATGTTGCGCTATATGTCCCTTTGGCCGCTGCCCAACGGTCCGGAATTGCTGATCAATGGCAAGGCCAGTGGAACAGCGCTCTCCTACAACAACCCGCACCAAAAGATCCGCGAGGATTTCGGCACCTTGAAGTCGGACTGGGCAGGGTGGGGGCGCGATTCGGTCTCCGCGGCCTTCGCGGTGGACGGCGGCAACAGCCTGATCCCCCTGGCCGACCCGTTCTTCGCCTCCTACACGATCCTGGGAAGCCAGGTCGCCAGTTTGCAGGAGACCCATGTTTTTTCATCCCACACTCTCAACACCGCACTCGTCGGCTTTTCCCGCGCGGGTTTCAGTTTAAGCTCCGCCCCTCTGACTGCATTTCCTCCCGACCTGTCTTTTGTAACCGGACGTGGCCCAGGGGGGATCGTCATCAATGGGGGCGTGACTACAACCGGTGCATCCGGCATCACTTCGGCCGGGCCGAGCAACGCCGCCGGGGGCTGGAACCGCAGAAATATCTACACCTATTCGGACAATTTCCGGATCAACAAAGGGGTCCATCAGCTCAGCATGGGCGCCTGGTTTCAGCGGCTCCAAGACAATGAAAACACAGGATCGCGCCAACTCGGGGTTGCCACGTTTGCAAGCCTGCCGACATTCCTGCAAGGCACGGTGAGTCAGTTTCAGGTGCTCCCTGATCCGAACGAGCTCGGCTGGAGAAGCGTTTTCGGCGCATTCTACGTGACCGACGCCATCCGCTTGCGGCGCAATTTTACTCTCGAGGCCGGGATACGGTACGAGTTCACCACGGGTTGGAATGAGGTGTCAGGGCGAGCCGCTAATTATGTCACTACGGATGGTGTGCTGGAGACCAACCCGATGGTGGGCAACTCGGTATTTACCCAGAATAATGCGAAACATCTGCTCGGCCCGCGGATCGGCCTGGCCTGGGATGCGCTGGGAAACGGAAAGACCGCAATTCACGCGGGTTTTGGCACGTATTATTCGATAATCGACGCCCTCAGTTTCCTGCTGAATTCGCTTCCTCCTTTCAACGGGTCGGTTGCCTATTCCAACACTCAGTTGTCTAAACTCCTGCCGGTCACTCCCGGCATTGCGCCGCCCCCGTCCTGCGGCCCCAACGTATTAACGCGATGCGCCATCTATGCGCCGCAAGGAATTCAGCCGGATGCCCAAACGCCCACCGTCGAGGAGTGGAATTTCACAATCGAGCAGCAGTTGACCCGCGATTCCGCGGTGCGCGTCGGCTACGTGGGCTCGCATGGCTATCACGGTCTGCTCAGCCTTGACCCGAACACCATTCCGTTGCAAATCTGCACCGGTGCGGGTGGCTGCGTATCGGGCGGTACCCCCGGAACGACGAAAGGCGAAGTGCCTCAAGGCGCTGAGTACATTCCCGTACAGCCCCGCCCGAATCCTTATCTGTCCTCAGGATTCTTCTGGTACTCGGAGGGAAACAGCAGTTATAACGCACTTCAAACAGACTTCACCCATCGCCTCAGCCACGGTATTCAGTTCCGGGCCAATTACACATGGTCGAAGAATCTCGATATGAACTCCGCCCTGACGGGAGCGCAGGCACAGAACCAGGCCCAAATGATTCTGGATCGCACCCATCTGCGGCGGGACTGGGGGTTGTCGGCGTTAAATGTCAGGAATCAGGCCGGCTTTTCCGGGAGTTACGCCTTACCGGTCGGTTCCGGCAAGCCTTGGCTGGGCGATTGGAGGGGTGCGCAAGGAATGTCCGTGAGCGGGTGG
>DATJVT010000151.1:0-7516 GCA_035501695.1 Terriglobia bacterium
CTTCATCACCTCCAGCATTTCCTGCACCGCGGCGCGAACCTTCTCCCGGGGCCACTGGAGTTGCAAGGGGCCAAAGGCGACCTCGTCAAACACCGAGGGCGAGAAGAGCTGGATATCGGGATTTTGAAACACCAGTCCGACCCGCCGGCGGAAGGAATAATTGAATTGTTGGTCCTCAAGTCGTTGCTCGGTAAGCGGTTCTCCGCAGAATTCGATGCGGCCCTTTTCCGGGAATGCCAGCCCGTCAAGGAGGCGCAGCAAAGTGGACTTTCCCGACCCGTTCGCCCCCAGCAGCGCCACGCGTTTGCCCGGCGGGATCGCCAGGCTCAAATTGTCAAGGGCCGTGACCTGGTGGTAGCGGAATGTGATATCGCGCACGTCAAAGACCGGGGCTGACACGAGGTTCTTATTCTCCGATGCTGGGTTTCGCTATCCTTGCCGCCAAGGTGATAATATCAGTTGTTGCCCATGGGTCTTCCCGCCGAAAAACAGGACCGGCGACAAATGCGGCGCATGTTCGCCACCATTGCGCCGCGCTACGACTTCATTACGCGCGCCCTTTCCTTCGGGATGGACCGACGCTGGAAAACCGCGGGTGTCCGGAGAGCCTCTCTTTCCAAGGGTGCGGTGGTCTTGGACCTGGCCTGCGGCACGGGCGATTTCTCCCAATTGGTGCTGCGCTCTGCCCCCGGCGTACAGGTGGTGGCAACGGACCTGACGCTGGAAATGTTGCGCAAGGCCCGGCAGCGCAGATTGACGCAGGTGGTCTGCGCCGACTCCGCCGCTCTTCCTTTTGCAGGTGGAGTCTTCGACGCTGTCTTTGTGGGATACGGCCTGCGGAACTTCCCCGATTTGGGTGCGGCGTGCAGAGAGATTCTGCGGGTGATGCGCCCAGGCGGTTTGCTGGTGAGCCTGGACTTCTTCCTTCCCACCCGCCCCCTTTTGCGCCAGCTTTACCTCGGGTGGTTGTACCTGCAAGGCGCTCTCTGGGGATTGCTCCTTCACGGCCGTCCCGGCGTCTATACATACATTGCCCGCTCGCTTCGCTCCTTTCTGGATATGGAGGAGCTTTCGTCCTTGTTGCGGCAGAGAGGATTCGTCCGAGTGAACACGCGAGCATTTCTCCTGGGTGGAATCGGACTCCACTGGGCGGTTCGCCCGCCGGCACAGGAATACCCTCCGCAGCATCGCGGGGGAACTGAGTGAGGCTGCTTGCCGGTGCCCAGCAAAGCTCGTTTCTCGATTATCTCCCATAGTAAAAGGCCGCAACAGCGATGGCCCCCAGCAATCCCAGCATGACCCAGTCCAGCGCCCTGACGCGAAAATCATCGAGCACGTAGACTTCACCGCGAAACCCCCGCGCCAGCATGGCGCCGTATACATCGCCGCTGAGTTGCAGGGTCCTGGACATCAAGACTCCCACGCTGGCGGCGGCCAGGCGGCGGCGATCGGGCCCATTCAGCCTGCCGACCATGCGGCTGCGGCGCGATTCCAGCATGTCGACCGCGCTTTCAAGCAATAGAAAAATATAGCGGTAAGCCATCCCCAGGATAACCACCAGGACCGCCGGGATCCGGAGTACGCGCAGCGCCTTCAGAATGTGATTCCAGGGTGTCGAGAGAATGAGCAGCACCGAAAGCGTGGCGGCGGTCTCAACCCGGCTCACCAGGTAACGCGCGCTGAGCAGGCCCTGTTCGGTCACCGGCCAGCCCAGCCAGGGTAAGTGCCAGACTACCCGGCCGGGAACCACGAACGGCGCCGGTAGGGCAATAATGCCCGAAAATAGGAGGACGGGAACCCATACCCGCTTAGCCAAGAGTCCCAAGGGGACCCGAGTCGCGCCAGCGAGCACGATCGCGAGGCTGAAGATCGCGCCGATCACCCAGAATTTATGTGATATTACGGCGGCGAAAATCAGCCCCAAAATGCCCACCACCTTGACGCGCGGGTCGAGGCGTTGCAACAAGCCGTTGGCCTTGGCTAATTCCTCCGCCTCAAGGGCATGCTCCACTGCCTTCAAAAAACCGGTCAGAGTCCGCTCCAGGAAGTTCATTGCGATCTGCCCCGCGTGCGCCCCGCCAGGAAACCGGTCAGAAGCGAAATCAGGATGATGATGCCGGAGCCAAACATGGCGGAAAGCGCATACCCGACCGACGGGCGGCGCACAAACGACGGCGCGTATTGAGGAAAGGGAGCAGTCCACAGAGTGGAGAGCCGCTTGAGGCCTCGGGGCGGTTGGCTGGGTGGAGCCACGTTGCGAGATGCAAGGGCCATCTGCTCTCGTGCCTGGGGATTGGAATAATCCCGCGCGCTCCATTCTCCCCATGCTGTGCCGGCGGCCAGGATTCCCAAGGGGGTAAGAACCAGCAGTAGTGCTAAGGCGGCTGCGAGCGGTCGCAGGGTTTGCCAAATGCCCTGGCGATCTGCGGCCTCGGCGGCGGGCACGTCATTGGGCGCTGTGGCCTTCAGCAGCGAAGGGTTGGTCCGCTGGAAATAGGCCACCACGCCCCCGGACAGTACCATCTCCGCCAGGCCGGCGAAGGTCAGATGGCCGAGCATCATGGCGGAAACCGCGATGCCAAGCGGGTAGGGAGCGTAGAGCGGCGCGCCGCGGGGATCTTTGAACAAGAGGGGCTGAATCCCAAACTCCACCGCCGCGCATAACGCCGAGGCGTTAATGGCAATGTATCCCGCCAGGGCGGCCGCCGCCACCCGGCGAGGTGAAGTAAGGGCCGCGCCCCCCGCCACGGCGCGGTAGACGACGTAGGCCACCAGCGAAGCCACGATGGCCATGTTGAAACAGTTGGCGCCCAGCGTGGTAATGCCCCCGTCTCCAAAGAAAACCGCCTGAATCGCGAGCGCGATGGATATGGCCAGAATCGCGGCCCACGGTCCCAGGACGATGGTGGCGATCGCTGCGCCCACCGCGTGCCCCGTGGTGCCCCCCGGCAGCGGCAGGTTGAACATCATGATCACAAAGGAAAGCGCGGCCACGACCGACAGGAGGGGGATCAACCGCGTCGCCAGAGCCTTCTTCATGCGTTGCAGAGCAATGTACCAGAACGGCGTTGCCGCCCCATAGAGAACCGCGCAGGTCGACGGGCTGAGATATCCATCTGGAATGTGCATGTTTAGGCTGAGAAACCTTACGATGGCCGGCTGACGGGCTGCCTGCGCCTCGTGTAAGGTCTCATTGTAACCCAACCGGCGCGGGATTCGCTCCCCGGGGAGAACGAAGACGGGAGAAAAGGTTACGGCGAGCGGTTGCCCGTGCGTGTGCTTTGCTACGCCCCTTTGAACTGCATTCTCCTGTATACTGAGCAGCCTTGAGATCGACAGATTCAACGGGTGATGCTGGAACCGCCAAGCGCCGCCGGCCCCGCGCCGTCCCGTGGGGAAATCCACTTCTGAGAGGTGAATGATGGCCGAAAATCATATTGACAGCAAATTGCCTCGCCGCGACTTTTTGCGCGGCGCTTCCGCAGCGGCACTCGGGTCCGGCGGCCTCGCGGCGACCGGCGGGGTAGGCTTAGCTGCTGCCTCACCTGGCAAGAGCGCTGCGTCGTCTCCCGCCGAGGCCGGCCTGGCACCCGACACTCCCTATCCCAAGCTGGCCATTCTTACCCGATATTCGCGTCAGAAGCTGGCTTTTGCCACTGCCACCGGGTACGAGGGCGTGGTCGTTGCCTTGGATGAGTTCTTCGATCCTGATAAGCTCTCCGACTCCCAGATTGATGAGATCCTCGCCACCTCGCGCGAAACCGGGGCGCGCATCATCAGCATCGAGTGCATGTGGGGCGTCAATCACATCGATCCCGACCCTGCCGCGCGGGCCAATGCGCAGGCACGGTTCATTCGGTGCCTGGAATTCGCGCACCGTCTGGGGTGCAAATTCTGTGGGACCTTTTCTGGAGGTATTCCCGGAGCGGATTTCGATCGCCAGGCCAAGGAACTGGCCGCCGCGGTCAACGAGAAGTATGTCCCTGTGCTCGACAAGCTGGACCTCAGCATGGGATGGGAGAACTATCCCACGGCGACAAACTTTGCCACGGTGCCTGCGGCTTGGAAGAAGGTCTTCGCCCTGGTTCCCAGTCCACGGCTGGGTCTGGAATTTGATCCCTCGCACCTGGTCCGCCAGTTCATTGATCCCTACGAGGCTGCCTGGGAAGTGCGTGACCGTATTCGCGCCGGCCATCTGAAGGATACGGAGATCACCCAGGCGGTGCTGCAACAAGTGGGGATCCATGGACAGGGCTGGTGGCGTTACCGCATTCCGGGGCAGGGCTTGATCGACTGGCCGAAATTCATCACGGTTCTGTTGCAGGCGAAGTTTCAGGGCGGAGTGGCCGTGGAACACGAGGACAACTTTTGGGATACACCGCAAACCGCCAGCCAGCCGGACTTTCCACAAACCCGCAAGGACGGCTTCATCCTGGCTTACCGGTATTTGAGCCAGTTCCTGCCGGGACGGGTGAGTTAGTGCTTAGTTGTGGCACGGGCATCCTGCCCGTGCCGGAGACACGGCCTGGAAGGCCGTGCCCCAAGGACCGGAAGCGACCTTCCGGCTGGAAAAGCGGCAGTTACGCGGCCGCACTCCAAAGCTGCGCTCAACTCTTTCGCTCGCATCCCTTCTCACCAACCAAGCAATCCCCTGTCATCCTGAGCTCCGACGCCCTTCATCGGGGCGAAGGACCTCGGCAGTTGCATTTTCCCTCCCAAGCTACGCGACACGCACCTCCGCGGGTCATCCCCGGACGGACAGATTGCCCCCCCGACCGGCGATCCAAAAAAAGCCTTTCCTACCGGCAGGAAATTTGCCGCGGGATTTGTGACTTGTTGTCCTTTTCGACCGGAAAATTCGCGGATTTTTCTTGACAAGATTCCTGGGCTCGGAGACACAATTATAGTGGTCAGTGGTCAGTGGTCAGTGGTCAGTGGTCAGTGGTCAGTGGTCAGGAGGCAGGGGCTAGAGGTGTGGACATGTTCACCATCCCATGGGCAGGCGGTGAGGGGGAGAATCCGATGGGCGTCGGCGGGGGGGCTCACTCGAATTTGCGCAAGAAGTTTGAGGAAGGGGCTCGAGAAAAAAGATGTTAAAAATGAAGGTTGCTCCGGAGATGTGTATGAAAACAATGGGGCGAGCGACATAATGTCGGGCGGGAAAAGCCGGTTTTCGACAGCATTTCGAGATGAAATGGGCCACTTTTACAGGTTTCGTAAGAACCCGATTCCCTCGCTTGGGGTGAGGAACCGGACCGTCATCGCCGGGAAGACATGGGTCGTAACCCCATCGAGCCCCGGGAGGGCGGCATCAGGGGGGTACCAACTTGCTGTGCTCCTGGACCCCTCCCGTGCGAGAATATGCGGGTCGCTAATTCGATAGGGAGTCGGAATCATGCCCAAGACGCTTTTAATCAGTGGAAGCCCCAAACCCGACGGGAACACCGCCCAGCTCATGAATGAATGCGCCAAGGTCATTCGGGAAAACGGCGTGGAGGCGGAAGTCGTCTCCTTCGCCGGAATGAGTATTGAATCCTGCACCGCCTGTGGGAAGTGTTCGGAAACGGGAAGGTGCGACATCCAGGACGGATTGAATGAGATCATCGACAAGATTCGCGACGCGCAGGGCCTGATCGTAGGGGCGCCGGTTTACTTCGGCACGGCGCGCGGTGATGTGATGGCGGCCCTTCAGCGCATCGGTTATGTTTCGCGCAAATCCAATCAATTCCTTACGGGAAAAGTCGGCGGAGCGGTGGCCGTGGCGCGCCGCGGCGGCCAGACGTTCACCCTTCAGGAAATGCTGATGTTCTTTCTGATTAACGACATGATTGTGCCCGGATCGACATACTGGAACATGGTGTTCGGGCGCCTGCCCGGCGAGGTGTGGAAAGACCAGGAGGGCATCGATACGGTCCGCCACTTCGCCGGCAACGTGGCCAACCTGGTCAAGAGGCTGTACCCATCGACCGACGATGCAAGCTGACCATGGCAAAAAACGTGGGCGCAAGGCTTTGGAGTGCGGCAGCTCGCTGCCGCTTTCCTTCGCGCCAGCTTGCTGGCGGGACCGGAACCGGAAGCAAGCTTCCGGTTGCTGGAGATTCAGAGCTGGAAGCAAGCTTCCGGTTCCCAACGCGGCAGCGAGCTGCCGCACTCCCAAGGAGAATGGGTCGTATGCTGTCCGCGGTCTTACAAGACGTCGACAAGCTGGTGCTGGAGGAACGTCCGGTTCCAGACCCCGGGCCCGATGATGTCCTGGTGCGGGTAAAATCCTGCGGGATTTGCGCCACCGATTACAAGGCCATCAAGGGCATCCGCCGGAACGTACGATTCCCGCTCGTACCCGGGCACGAGCCCGCCGGGGTGGTGGCCGCGGTGGGAGCACACGTCCGCAGTGTGAAGGAGGGCGACGAGGTCATTGTCTGCCCGAGCGGCTATTGCGGTTACTGCCGCTACTGCCGGATGGGCCTGGCGCACTATTGCGAGCACATGTACACGACGGGGGGCGACGGCCCGCAGGACGTGCGCCCCGGCAGCTTCGCCGAGTACGTGGTGACGGGCGCCAACACGCTTTTCCCCAAGCCCGCCGGTGTAAGCTTCGACGCCGCCTGCCAGACCGAACCCCTGAGCGGCGCCTGGAAGGGCATCATCCAATATTCGGAAATGCGCGTGGGCGATGACGTGGTGATCATCGGCACGGGCGGAATCGGCATGTATTGCCTGATGGTGGCTAAGGCGGCGGGCGCCGGCCGCCTGGTTGCCGTCGACATCAGCGAACACGCCCTCGCCACGGCGCGCCAATTGGGAGCGACCCACACCTTGAATCCCCGCCATGGCGACGTAAAGGCCGCCGTGTATGAGATCCTTCCGCTGGGGCCGGACCTGGTGCTGGAGGCCGCGGGCCCCATTGAAGCCGTCAATCTGATGGTCAGTCTTCTGCGGCGGGGCACGCGCTGGAACATCTTCGGTATTACCACGCACGAGAAGTTTTCGCTGGACGGCGGGCTGATGCACTTTCTCGAAGCGCGTATGGACTCCAGCTTCTCCACCAATCCGCTGGCGATGGAGATGGCCATCCGGCTGATCGAGCGCGGGGTGGTGAATCCCGAAAAGGTCATCTCCCACCGCTTTCCGTTGGCGGAGATCGGCAAGGCCATGGATGTGATGGGGACTCCGGACCGCAACAAGGTGGTCGTCAATCCTTAGCCTGTCCCTGGACCACGCCGAGGTTCCGGGGCACTGTGGTAGACTGACCCGGTTTAATCATGACGCAATCTTCCATCGCTTTGGTGACTGGTGCATCGCGAGGAATCGGACGAGGAATTGCCGTCGCCTTGGCGCGCGCCGGGCACAGCGTGGCTATTAACTTTGCTTCGAACCGTGACGCCGCACAGGAGTGCCGACGTTTGTGCCAGGAGGCGGCCCCGGCGGACTGTGGGTCCTCGTTTGAGATTTTCGCGGGCGACATTTCCCTGACGCAAGATCGCGCGCGCCTGCTGCAAGCCGTTACCGAGCGCTT
>DATJVT010000152.1:0-9286 GCA_035501695.1 Terriglobia bacterium
GGTCTTTCGCAGGGTGCCGCAGGCGGCCGGGACGGGCAATTCAAGCACGCACGGTATTCTCCTGGAAAAGGAAGGGGTGTGGTACGGCTGTGGAGACGGTCTGTGCCGGATGAACGGTGGGCAAATCACCGTATTCGGCGAAGCGGAGGGTCTTCCCAAGGGGAAATGGATGAGCATTCGGCGCGACGGAAGGGGCGACCTCTACGTGCGTGAGGCGCGGAAACTCGCCATGCTCCGCCGCGGCAGCACACGCTTCGAATCCTTCGATCCGGGGTTCCCTTTAGGGGCGGGGGGAATCCTGATGGAGGTGGACGGCGAGGGCCGATTGCTCATTCCTACAATCGAAGGGGTTACCATCAGCGAGGGGAGCCGATTCCGTACGGTGGGCAGCCGTGAAGGACTTCGGGCACCGGCATACTCCGTTCTCTGCGACCGCGAGGGTTCGATCTGGGTTGGTCTGGCCGGGCACGGCCTGGCAAGGTGGAGGGGATACGAAGAATGGGAGTCCTTCACCGCAGCCAGCGGTCTGGACAGCGAACTGGTTTACCAGGTCCGGCCCCTCGGCCACGGCGCCGTACTGGCCGGTACGGAGGACGGCCTGTTCAAGGGGCAGATTACCGAAGGCCGTTGGGTCTGGAAAAGGGACCCAAGAGTGGGAAGGGTGCCGGTCCATGCCATTCAGGTGGAACCCGGCGGCAGCGTGTGGCTCGGAACGGAGCGCAACGGTGCGGCGCGGATAGACTTTGGGACAGGACAAGTTGAATGGTTCAAGGAGGCTCAAGGGCTGGCAGGCTTGTCACCCTACTCCATGGTAGTGGGGCGGGGGAATAGAGTCTGGGCAGCAACAGAAAAGGGGCTGTTCGTATCAGATCTTACAAAAAGGGCATTCCGCCGAGTGGAAGAAATCCCGGCAGTGAGATGTTGGGCCGTTACCGAGGGTCCGGACGGCGATCTCCTAGTGGGCTCCGATTCCGGACTGTTCTGGCTCGTCGGCAGCCAATGGCGGCACGTATCGAGGACCGATGGCCTGCGCCACGATGTGATTCTCACCCTGGCTGCCGCCAAGCCCCGCGAAACCTGGGTAGGGTATTGGTACTCCGGAAATGTTACGCGAATCCGTTTGGACGGAGAACGCTTGGTACTGACCCACTACGGGATGAACCAGGGATTACGAGGAGAAATGACTTACTTCCTAGGTTTCGATGCCAAGGGACAGCTCTGGGCGGGGACAGATCAGGGCGTCAGCGTTTTAGCGGGGGACCACTGGAATCATTACGATTACGGCGACGGTTTGGTCTGGAACGATTGTGATCATAATGGGTTCGCGGCGGAACCCGACGGAAGGGTATGGATAGGAACCAGCGGGGGGCTGGCGCATTTCACACCCCACCGGCGGCCACGCCAGGCGCCTCCTCCCTCCCTGGTTTTTACCCGTCTCTCCTTGGGTGGGAGCCTGGCCGAGCAGGGAGCTCACCCCTCTGTGGGATACAAAACCAATTCCCTGGTCGTACATTACTCGTTGCTCACATTTACCCGGGAGAGTTCGATTATCTTCCGTTATAGGTTGCTACCCCTTTTCAGCGACTGGCGGGAAACCTCGGAGCCGGAACTCCAGTTTCCGGGGTTACCGTCCAACGATTACCGGTTAGAAGTTTTGGGGCGGGATGGCTGGGGTCAGTGGAGCAACCAACCGGGTGTGTTCACGTTCGAAATCCGCCCACCTTGGTGGCGCACCTGGTGGTTTCTGGGCTTGCTTGGGCTAACGCCCCCGCTCGCGGCTCTCATCATGCTGCGCCAAAGGCAGCGGCGTCAGCTACGCGTGCAACAGGAACTCGAGCGGGCAGTAGCGGTGCGCACCTCCGAATTGGCGCGGGAAAAAGCCCATGTGGAAGAGGAAAGAGCCCGAACGGAGCGGGAGAAGTTGCGGGCCGACGCTGCCAATCGCGCCAAGAGCGAGTTCCTGGCCAACATGAGCCACGAGATTCGCACCCCCATGAACGGGGTTCTGGGCATGACCGAGCTGGTGCTGGACACGGAGCTTACCGCCGAGCAGCGCGAGTACATGGGGATGGTCAAGTCTTCCGCCGGCGCCCTGCTCACCATCATCAACGACATTCTCGACTTCTCCAAGATTGAAGCGGGGAAACTCGATCTCGATCCCATTACGTTCAAGCTGCGGGACAGCCTGGCTCAAATCATGCCGACCCTGGCCTGGCGCGCCCACGAGAAGGGGTTGGAGATCACTTACGATGTGCGGCCGGAGGTTCCGGACGACCTCCTTGCCGACCCCACTCGCCTGCGCCAGATCCTCGTCAATCTCCTCGGTAACGCCATCAAGTTCACGGAGCGCGGGGAAGTGGGCCTGGAGGTTTCGCTGCAATCGCGAGCCGGCGACGGGGCGCAACTGCATTTCGTCGTGCGCGACACCGGCATCGGGATCGCCCCGGAAAAGCAGAAGGTTATCTTTGAGGCTTTCTCCCAAGCCGACACCTCGACGGCGCGCAAGTTCGGGGGGACGGGGCTGGGACTCACCATCTCCTCGCGACTGGTCAACATGATGCAGGGCCGGATTTGGGTGGAGAGCGCCGCGGGGAAGGGGAGCTGTTTCCACTTCACGGCTCAGGTCGGAATCGCCGGGGGGCCGGGTTCCATTCAACCCGTCGAGCTCGCCCGGCTGGCAGGATTGCCCGTGCTGGTGGTCGATGACAACCCCACCAACCGCCGCATTCTGGGAGAGATGTTGGAGCGATGGGGAGTAAAGCCGACGCTGGCGGCGAGTGGAGCCGAGGCCCTGAAGCTGCTGGCCGGCGCCGATCCCCCCGCCGGCCCTTTCGCGCTTGTCCTGACCGACGCCAATATGCCGGAGGTGGACGGGTTCACGCTGGTGGAACGGCTGCGTGAGCAAGAGAGCTGGAGCCGGCCCACCATCATGATGCTGACCTCGGGGGGGCAGCGGGGAGATGCGGTGCGGTGCCGGCAACTGGGCATCGCCGCTTACCTGGTTAAACCGGTCCTGCAGGCGCAGCTCCTGGAGGCCATCTTGAACGCCCTGGGAGCCCAGGCGCCGCCGGCGGAAGCGCCCGCGCTGGTCACCCGTCCCTCGCGGCGCGAAGGGCGGCCACCCCTGCAAGTGCTGCTGGTGGAAGACAACGCGGTGAATCAGCGCTTGGCGGCGCGGCTCCTGGAGAAACGGGGCCACACGGTGGTGGCGGTCGCGAACGGCCGCGAGGCCTTGGAAACGCTCGCCCAGCGCGCGTTTGACCTGGTCCTGATGGATGTCCAGATGCCGGAAATGGACGGGTTCGAGGCCACCGCCGCGATCCGGGCGCGGGAGAAAGAGACCGCAAGCCACCTCCCCATCATCGCCATGACCGCCCACGCCATGACCGGGGATAGCGAAAAATGCCTGGCCGCCGGCATGGACGGCTATCTCCCCAAGCCCATCCAAGCCAGGGAACTCTGCGAGGTTATCGACAGGCTGGATGCACGGTACGGAAGAGGTGTCATCAGCGGGCCCGAATTCGACTCCGCGGCGGCGGTGGGACCGCTACTCCAGAGGGCTACAGAGCCGGCAGCTTGCGAGATTTCGCCTTCTTCTTCCCCCCCGGCAGGTTAGTGAACTTAAGGTCTTTGCCCGTGAGCATCTTAGTCAGCAGGATGATCTGCCCGGCGTGGTGGGAGAAGTGCTCGGCCACGTGAAGAGCGGCTTCTGCCCCTGTGACTTGATACTTCTGGATGGCGTGCACGCGTGCCAGATCATCGGGTGAAAGCCTGACTAGCACCCGGCACGCTTCCATAACCGTACGGCGCAGCCGGACTACCAATGCCCGCCGGGGCAGGGGACCGCGCTCGCTGAACTCCAGGTCGCGCTCCCGAACATCCGCTGCGCCGCCGAGCCCTGAGACAATCCACTGTCGTACATTCCCCGTGAGGTGAAGTACCAGGTTTCCGGCGCTGTTAGAGGCGGCATTGGGGCGCCACCAGATCTGATCCTGGGGAAGCTGCTGAAGGCAACTTACGATGCGAGGCAGATAGACCTGCCGCAGAACTCGCACCGTTTGCCCAACGATGGGGTTGGCTATATCGGTCTTGGCCACAGAGCTCCTCCTCTTTCGCGCCTGTCTGGGATGCGTTCAGCCTTTGAGTTTATACCCCGCTCCCCACCCGATGGCAACTGGCGCCCTCTCGAACGAGGCGACAAGGCGCGCTAAGAGGATCCGGGAGAAGCGAATGTTGACCTTCGGCATTGCCTGGCTGAGGGATCCTCAGTGCTATAATGGCGATTTCAGGGCAACCCTTCAAGAATCGCGCAGAATTGGGACCGAGCGGAGAGCATGGAGCGTTGAATGCACGTGTCGGCTTACCTTGGGCGGAACTTCTCCGGTGAATGCACGATGTTGGCAATGCTGGCCCTGGGGATTCCTGGAAACGTGTTCTGGCCATACTTCGCCGGAGCAGTCGTCCTCGCCGCTGGGTTGCCCGTGGTGATCAAGACCGACGTGCCGCTCGAACGGGGTTGGGAAAAGGTAATCCCCTTCGGCCGCCTTCTCTTCGCGATGCCCATGGCCGTTTTTGGGGCCGAGCACTTTACTGCCGCCAGGGTTATCGCGGGGGTTGTCCCGGCCTGGATGCCGGCCCCCCAATTCTGGGTGTATCTGGTTGGCGTGGCGCTGCTGAGCGCTGCGCTCTCTCTCGCGACCAAGAAGTTTGCATCCCTGGCAGCGTTGCTCGTGGGGATTATGCTCCTTCTGTTTGTCTTGATGATTCACATCCCCAACGCCGTGGCGCAGCACGGGGATCGTTTCCGATGGGCAGTGGCATGCAGGGATCTTTCCTTCAGCGGAGGTGCACTGGCTTTTGCGGGAGCTCATGCTGAAGCCTGGCTGGGAAGTGGACGGCGGTGGCTGATAAATACAGGGCGCCTCTTTATTGCCGTACCCGCTCTATTCTTCGGGGTGGAGCACTTTCTGCATCCGGGTTACGTTCCCGGCATTCCGCTCGACAAACTCATGGCAACCTGGATTCCCGGGCGCTTCTTCTGGGCATATCTTACGGGGGTAGTCCTTATCGGCTCCGGTGTGGCGCTGTTATTGAAAAGACAGGTTCGCTTGGCCGCAACCTGCCTGGGGGTGACCATCCTTCTGGTGGTACTGTTCGTCTACTTGCCGACGTTAGTTGTTCATCCCGCCGACATCGGCAACGAACTGAATTATGTTGTCGATACCATGGTTCTTAGCGGGGCTGCTTTGCTTCTCGCCGATGCGGCGCCGAGAGAAGGGCAACCGCAAGGTGTGCGAAACCAAGCGTCGAGGCTGAGCATCCCTTGACCTGGTCGATCCCTGGTGTGAGAACCAGAGGCGGCCCGGTGTCCATGCCGCGCCCATCGGCTCGCGTCCTCCCAGTTGTTTTCTGGCGTGGCACAGGCACTCTTGCCGGTGCGGCGCCGCCAGGAGTGGGGGCGCCACCGTAAAGAGTTATCCGGGGCAGGGAACTAGTTAGCTTCCTTTTGCGGGGTCCAATAAACCTCACCGCGAATGGATTCCTTGGCGAAACCCCGCCGGCGCAGAATTCCCTTGCCGTTCTCGATCATCTGGGGGTGCCCGCAGAGATAGACGGTGGTGTTCTCAGGCAGGAGGCTCAGCTCATCCACGTACTTGCGGAGGACGTCTTCCACGCGCCCGACCTCCCCTTTCCACTCGGAGTCTTCCCATGGCCGGCTGACAACGGGGAGATAGGTGAACCAGGTGAACTCCCGGGCGAGTGCTTCCAGTTCGTCGCGATAGGAAAACTCCCAGGAACGGCTTGCAGCTTGCAGGACGACCACCCTGGAATTATGTTGCCGGCCGAGCCGGGCCTCACGGGCCATGGCCCGGGCCATGCTGACGTAGGGCGCGACACCCGTCACCGTGCAAACCAGAAGATGTTGCTTGCGCCCGCTCCTGCCATCGAAGATGAAAGTTCCACGGGCGTGATGCCGGATCAGCAAAGTATCACCCACCTGGCGATGGTAAAGGGGTGGAGTGACCCTGCCTCTCATCACCAGCTCAAAAAAGAATTCCATTTCCGCTTCATGCGGGCTGGAACAGATGGAGTACGAGCGCTCCACCACCTTGCCTCCCTCCTCGACTCCCAAGGTTGCGAACTGGCCTGGCTTAAAGGCGATGGGGTGCTCGGGGCGAACCCTAATGGACCACAAGTCCTCGGTGTGATCTTTGCGGTAGATGATCCTGGCTTTTTGAAACCTCTCGGTTAAACCCGTCATGCCGTCTGATCTTGCCCCCTTCGATCAGCTTGTGGATCTCGAGCCCACGTCACCGCGGCGTAAGAGGTCAACCGCAGACGCATTACTGGTGTGGCGTGGAAGGATTGCCCACGCATTCAGAATCTCAAAAGTCCGTGCGCCGGTCAATGGTGAATGGTCAAGTACACAAGCCGAAGCCGCTGCCTTCACCGTCAAACAAGGAGAGAGGCGCGCCACAGCACGAAGGCTCCGGGCTTCAGCCGACTTCTAGTGGAATTGCCAGGCGAAAGTCACTCCAAGCCAAAGCAGGGTGACAATCAAGGCGGTGACAAAGGTCTTGCCGAAGAACTTTTCCGTAACTTGCTTCCGCCAGGCGCGGGCAGAAAGGATCATCAGCACAAGGCCGCTCAGGATAGCGAAGCCGTGCAGTGGCGTGTCTAGAGGACCCGAAGGTCTGCCGCTCAGGAACCCTATCAACACTCTGATCTCACGGATAAACCCTCCGGTCAGCAGTCTGAGAATAGACCAGAGAAAGGGGGCGAGCATTCCCAACATGTAAGGAAACTTGTCCTCGCCGAAGAACACCATGACCGCAATGACCACGAAGATTGTCGAAGTCAGCAACTCGTAGAAGAAAAACTGGGGGATGGCGAAAGCACCGGCAACCACCAAAACCAGGGTCAGGAAGGCAGCAAGGAAAACCCCTCGGTCAGACATAGTCTCGCTCCTTAAGGCTAGCGCTGGGATCGAACATAAGGCCGCCTGGCCGCCCAGCCGGTCTCCCCCTCGAGGGGTATGAGATTGCAGCAGTCGTCATGCGGCGCATATATCTTTGACGCAATGAGGATCAATTTACCGTAGAACGGCGCAAGTATACCATACGCCGTCAAACCGGGAAGTGGAAAGGCGCGAGGCGGTCGGATGCTCCAGCCCTTATTCCCCAGGTTGACTCCTTCCCGCATGGCTGCGAGCTCCACCGATGCTACCCGGGAACCCGAAGTTAGAAACTCAGTTCTCGATACGCAAGGATCTGTGGAGAGGCTGAAATCCCGCCCGTGCCGGAAGATATCCCGCCGCCTACAAGATGCAGGACTTGGGTCAGAGTACATGAGTTATACACGGCGTGGATGAATGCGCTGCCGCCCGACGGCGTACTCCAGATTGAGTTTCCTGCCCCCAGCATGGATCCAACCACCCGGACCCCCGAAGTAGAGGGAGTGAAGTTGATCTGGCCGTTGGCGATGATCACGCCGTGATATCTGAGATCGCCCGTTACCGATAGGCTTCCGTTGACCAGCAGGATTCCATATCCTGTGTTGCCGGTGCCGGAAATGGTGAGGGGCTGGTCGGCATAAACCACTTGGGCGGTTCCACTGTTTACCGGTGACGGCAGGGTTCCTAGCGTCGTGCCGTTGGCGATGTAGTTCGTGCCATTAAATGTTACATGGTTGGGATCCACGGAGACGATATTGGCCGCTGCCGGCTGGTACTGCGAAATCAGGTTGGCTGCCGACTGGGGGAGGGGCATGACGGAGGGCTCCATGGGGGGATTGCCGTTAAGGGAAGCCCCGGATGAGGAGATCGTGCCGCCTGCCATGATGCCCGGTAAGGCCGTTGCCAGAGGCGGACATCCCGTTCCGCCCAGATTATGGTCGCGGCCATCAATAACGATGCTGGCGGGATTTGATACAGGGTTGCCCGAAACCGCAGCGGATCCTCCGACGGTGAACGCGGCGAGGGGTGTGAAGCCTCCTGTCGCTGCCGCGACTTCCATCTGCAGAATCTTCTCGACCTTGGTCGAGTCTACTGCCAACGAAGTAAGAACATAGACCAACGAACCTACCGGGGACAACGTCTGCTGGGCTCCATCCCAATAGATCGGAGACGTATTGTTGAAAACCCCGTCCAGGTTGATATCCGTGTGTGCCGAGGCTTCAGTTTTCAATGTAATCCGGACCCACTTATAGGGGATAGCGGTGGAGGTGCCCACGCCCGGCTGATCACTCTTGATATTGGGGAGAATGCTGGCTGAAGCGAACCCGCCGGGGAATTCGCTGGAATATTCGGTGTCATAGTATGGCGAGGTGGGGTTGGTAGGTTGGACGGGATCACCAGGAGTGCTATTCACAAGGTAGAGCACCTGGGAAATCGAGTTGGGCATCGAAAGGGCAACGGTATCCGGGGCTGAGATGCTCATCCGTCCCCGGGTCTCTTCCAGCCCCGCCAGTGCCGAATAGAACACCCGGCCTTGCGCTTGGGTGGTCTGCCCCAACCGGACCTGGGTATCCGTCAGGAGGACCATGGAAAGCGCCAGGCCACTGAGAATCAAGATAATGACCATGGCGAGCAAGAAGGCAATGCCGCGAGCCTTCGATTGGACTCTTTTCGCCTCAGAACAGGGAACCCCCTGGTGAGGGTAGATACGCCGCGCCTTGCCTTCACGCACGCGCCTATCTCCGATTTTTGTCGTCCACGCCATCGCTCAGAAGTTCATTCTCGGACAGGTCGCCGTCAAAGTCACGGACGTCGAAGTTCCACTCTCCATCCCGGGGGATTGAAGAACCAGGCTTATGTAGATGGTTTCCACGTTTAGCGGGAAGGGTTGGGGATTGGAGGGATTGATGTTCCAGGAAAACAACGGCGTCCCATGCAGCTGGTTCTGGACATTATTCAGCAAGAGGGTCGTCACGGTCGAGGTTCCCAACGTCCCATCCGAATTTACCAGAGTGTTCTTCCGGTACAGATTCTGGGAACCAGAGGCGACGACGTATTCGATTTGATCCACGGTGCCGTTCTGATTGGCGTCGGTCTGAAAGACTACGTCGAAAGGTGTAACCGCGACGAAGGGCGTGGCGACAAGCCCCGGGGAGCTGGCCACCGCCGAGGAGGTGAAAAGCCTGGTAGAGGGGTAGCCAGCCATGCGTAGTTCCCGGGTCATTTGGATGAGGGCTGTCGTTCCGCTGTCAAACAGAGTCGAGGAACTTAAACGGCGTTGGACACCCTGGTAGCTTTGTAGCACCAGGGCCATTGCCATGGCGGTGAGAG
>DATJVT010000153.1:0-20546 GCA_035501695.1 Terriglobia bacterium
GTAAGGGTCCCCTTCCCGACAATCCTCATAGGTGATCCCTTGAGTACGGCGGGGGGGATGTGAAATTGGGTCATAGAAGCTCCTCGGATTGGAAGTCGAATAATCTTATCATTCGGCGGCAGCACTTGGAGCACCCTTCAAGCCGAGCGAAATTCCCGGCCCGGACCCTGGTGCCCAAAATAGAAGTGGCAAGCATCTTCATCAGATTCTAATGGCTTGAGAATTATTTCCTCAAGCGTTAATTTTTATTTGCCACTTCCCGTGAAATCTGCTAGTCCAGTTTATTGGAGCTGGGAGAACGTAATAATCCGGAGCCTCACAACGACATTGGCGACTTCGCTGGAAGCAAAATGGACGCGAAACTAACGATCCAAAACGGACACAACTACAGCGCCTTCCCAAAGCTGAGAACGTATTGAAAACAAAGTGGCTAAATGGACAATTTCTCTTACCAAAGCCAAGAACGTATTGAAAAAAGACAGTTTACAAGAAAAGCGAAGACAGCGCGAAATTAGGCATTTTGTCCGGACGTGAAAACCCCTTGATTTTCTCCCTCTCCCGCACTTCAGCCCTGCGGGATTAGCACCCTACCACTGCCGCTTTTCGACGCGCGGCCGTTCGGCGCGGCTCATTGCTTTGACCTCGATGGCCGGATGTTCGAGCCCACGTAACTCTTCGATGTTCTCGCAGATTTTCAGCACGGCATCAGCAATCTCGTCTGTGTCCTTCTTGGTCCCAAGGAAGATATGGTGCGGGAGCCAAACCGACTCCACGTAGGCGGCGCGCTCGGAGACGGGACAGTTGAAGCTGTTCTTCAGATCCAACGCCTTTTCCCGCCCCCAACTGAGCGCCGGCCATTCATTGGAATCGACCGGGAAGAGCGCGCTCTTGTAAACCGGCTCGTAGAAGAGGCCATCGCAGGGAACGCCCTCCATCTGCAACGCGCCCAGGAACGCCGCCCGCGGGATTCCTCCAAAATGTTCGGGAAGGTACTTGAAGACGAATTGATAAGCCGCCACGCGCGTCTGGCGTTTGTCAGGGGCGAGGAATCCCAGGCCGGACGTTCCTCGCAGGCGTTTGGCGAAATGATTCATATTGGCCTGGCGGATCTTGGCCTGTTTTGGCAGACGCTCCAGTTGCGCGGCCAATATCACCGCCTGCAATTCCGTAATGCGGTAGTTGAAGCCAATCAGGCGATTCTGGAATTGGTCGGTCTGGCTCGCCCGCCCGCAGTTGACATAAGATTGCGCGCGTTCGTAGAACTCCAGGTTGCTGGTGATCAGCCCGCCTCCTTCTCCGGAGGTCATCAGCTTGCTAGACTGAAAACTGAAGCATCCCATGTCACCCGTAGCCCCCGCGCCCTTGTCGCGCCACTTCCCTCCGTGCGCGTGGGCGCAGTCTTCGATCACCACCAATCCGCGCGCTTTAGCGATGCGGCCAATCTCATCCAAATCGGCAAAGCGCATCGCCAGGTGTACAGGAAGAATGGCGCGCGTCCGGGGCGTGAGGGCCGCTTCGATCAGCTTGGCGTCCAGGCAATATGTTGCGGGGTCAATGTCGACAAAGACCGGCACGGCGTTCAAAAGCAGGATGGGGCCGACGGTACCCTCCCACGTATACGCCGGCACGACGACTTCGTCGCCAGGCTGGATCTTCGCCGCTTTCAGGGCAACCTCAATGGCCACGGTGCCATTGGCAAGGGCCAGGCCGTACTTCGCCCCGTGGAAACGTGCGAACTTCTGCGCAAAAGCATCGGCGATCTGGTTGGGGAAGGGATAGCCTCCCCAATTGCGGCTGGCGAGGACATTCTGAAGTCCGCGCGCCTCCTGCTGGGTGTAAATGGGCCAGGCGGTGAAGGGCCTCTTGCGCACCGGCTTTCCGCCGGTAATGGCGAGCTTTCCCATGTTGATTCCTCCTCGATTATTTCATGCTGGTATGAACGATGTTGCTATATGCTGACTCACCCGCCGGGTTGAGCGCCCGCACACGGTAGCCCAGGTCTGCAGCAGAAGCGGCGTCGGAATCGCGGTAAGACTTTACATCTCCGCCAAGCTTGGCGATCCGCTCCCACGCGCCGCGGGCGGTGCGGCGGCGTTCCACGGTCACGCCGGTGATTTCCCCTCCGTGCAATTCCCAGATAAGGTCCACTGCTCCCCCGGATGCCTGAGCCTTGAGCGAACTGGGCGCCTCGGGCAGGACGGCCCAATCGAAAAAGGTGTCGTCGGCAACCGCCATGATGCTATCGCGGATGGGAACAGCTTCAATCGTGTCCGTCGTACCTTTCTTCCAAGTCAGTCGCGAGATCTCACCCGAAACCACGTCAATCAACACGGGGCTGTGAATGCCGGAGTTCTTAATGGTCAAAATGGCAGCCAACGGCGGGAAGACGTTCCCGGGCCTGCTGCGCGCGGCCAGCCAGAAAGCAACGATGGCTTTGCCCGATTTGGAGCGAAAACCGTAAGCCAGGAACGGAGCGCGCGCATGCTCCCGCAGCGCCGCCATATCGCCTGCCTGGATCTGTATTCCGGCGTCGAGACTGGTATCCGAGAACAAGGCGTTGGTATTTTCGTAAGCCGCAAACACCGGCCGCGGCGTGAAATCCTCGGGCAGGTAACGCAGGCCATGAATCAGCCCGAAGTCGTCGTATTCATTGCCGTCCACTCCGGCGGCCAGCAGCCAGACAAACGTCCGCACGCCGGCCGCCCAGTTGTAGATCAGGCCGCGCGGGATGTACTTGGCCTGCACCGATTCATCCGAACCCGTCCAGGAGGGAATGGAGTTGAATTCATCGTCGAAGAATGGAATGTCTTTGCGGATGCCCGGGTAGTTGCGCACCAATTCCCGCAGCCTGGCCGGCGACTCGACTCCGTAAGCGCCGGTATCCATCGACTCAGGGTTCAGATTACGGCCGTAACCGGGATAGGTGTGATAGGCATAAACATCGACACCCGAAGCGCACTGGCAGGTATCAAGGGCACGCCGGGTGAAGTCGCGGGTGGGGTCAGCCTGGCCGCCATAAATGACCTTCGCTTCCGGATCGGTCTGGTGCACGGCGGGAATGAAAGCTTTGAGCAATCGGCCATACTCCTCTGGATTCCCCCACGGGTTCCAGTAGCCAATGTCCTGTTCGTTCCATAGTGCCCAGTAATGAACCCGCCCCCGGAAGTGATCCACCATGAAACGCACGTACCGGCTGAAAGCCTCGATCTGCTCTGGGGTGCGCGGCGGCCAGAACACGGAATACAGGCTTCGGTCGTCATTATGGAAGGATCCCGGCTCGGGAATGATGGTATCTAGCTTCTGGCCGGAGGGCGACGTGTACATGGGGTTCCCGTAGATAAGCTGAACTTGCACGTTCACGCCATTATCGAGAAGCGAATCGACGTAGTCTTCCAGCTTGGGATCGACGGCAAATATCCCGCGCTTCTGCTCCACATAGTCCCAACTCGTCAGGTCGGAACTGTTCTCGTATTGGCCGATGCGGATCCAATTCACTCCGGCGTCGAACATGCGCGTCCACCACCAGCGTTCCCACGGCAAGTAGGGATCGCGCGGCAGATCGGAATTGATGCCGAAACCATTGGCGATCTGCGAGGAGCGCTTGGGGGGAACATGACTCGGAAGTGGGCGACTCGCTTGAGCCAGGAGACCCGCCGCGCCAACTCCCAACATCGTCAACAAGGCAATTGTACGGAGCTGATAGACACCATGAGTACTCATGACAGACCTTGCCTCGGTCATTCTTGAAGCCGCCGGGGTCGCGCCTGGCCAGCCTGAAAACGTCAGGGAATAATACTCCCGATTGATGCCTGTGGCCAGACCGACCTCACAGAAATCGCTTTGTCGGCGCTAATCAGCACGTGATCTACCCCGGACGGGCGGGCGGGGGACCAGGCATTCTGTAGAAGTGGGGGATGGCGGCCCTAGGCCAGATTTGTTTTTGACAACGGCAATTCGCGCACGCGCTTGCCGGTGGCGGCGAAGATCGCATTGCAAAGGGCGGGAGCGAATGGCGGCAGGCCAGGTTCTCCCACTCCCGCCGGCGGCGCTTCGCTTTCGACAATGTGAATATTGATCTTCTCCGGCGCCTCGTCGATACGGCAGACCGGGTAGTCGGCGAAATTCGACTGTTCGATCATCCCGCCGCTTGCCGTGATCTCTCCGTGTAGCGCCAGGCTGGTACCGAAGATGGCCGCGCCTTCGAACTGATTGCGGACGGTATCGCGGTTTACGAGGGTGCCCGCGTCCAGCGCCGTATCGACCTGCCGGATGCGCAGTTTCCCTTCCCCATTCACCTCGACGCGCACGACCGTGGCGACATACGTCAGAAAGCTACGATGCAGGGCGATCCCCATGCCTTCGCCCTTGCCCAACGGGCGCTTTCCCCAGGCGGCTTTCTCCGCCGCCAATTGCATCACTTGCCGCATCCGCGAGGTGTCAATGGGATACTGCGCGTAGGAGCCATCGTAGTTGGGGAAATTCTCCGGCAGCGACTTGCGATCCACAATGCGATCCGGCCCGAGCAGCGCCAACCGATATTCGAGCGCATCCCGTCCGGCGGCATGCGCCAGTTCATCGGCAAAGCAATTGATCGCGAAGGAGTGGTAAACGTTGGCGACGGAGCGGAGCCATCCGATGCGCACGTGGGCCGTGGCGGGACCGTTCTCGGCACGATGGTTGGGAATGGCGTAGGGGAGGTCCGACCAGCCGAGTCCCATTTCGCCGGCATCGCCGTAAGTCGCGCCTATGGCGAAGGTGGAGGCGATGGGCGGGAAAACTGACCGCTGGAGCCACGCCGTGGGCAGCCCGTCCGCGCCCACCGCGGCTTTCATGTACATGGCCGCGACAGAGTGGTAGTAGTCAAACTTGATGTCGTCCTCGCGCGACCAGACCACTTTCACGGGCCGGCCGGCCTTCTTTGAGAGCACCGCCGCTTCCGCCACGTAATCGGGCTTCGACTTGCGCCCGAACCCGCCGCCCAGCAGAGTTACGTGGCACGTCACGTCAGCCGGTTTGAGGCCGAGGACGTTGGCCACGGTGGTCTGGACTTCCTGGGGATTCTGAGTGCATGTCCAGGCCACCACCTTGCCGTTGCGATAATCCGCCAGGGCCACGGGAGGCTCCATGGAGGCATGCGCGAGGTGAGGGGTGTAGTAGGCGGCTTCGATAATTCTGCCCCCCTTGGCGAATTCGGCGTCCACGTCGCCGACGTTGCGAACCACTTTGCCGGGCTTTTGAGCCGTCGCCTCCAGTTCCTTGCGATACTCCATCGAGTTATAAGAGGAATTCGGCCCGTTCTCCCACTCGATTTTCAGCTTCTGTCGCCCCTGGAAGGCCGCCCAGGTATTGTCCGCAAGCACGGCGACTCCGCCCAAAGGCTGGAAAACGTGGGGCGGCTTGAAGGGGTCAATGGACAACGTCATCCTGACCCCGGGAAGCTTTAGCGCTTCCTTGTCATCGAAGGACTTGACCGTGCCGCCCAGGACCGGCGGATGCTCAACGGAGGCGTAGAGCATGCCTTCCAGGTGAGCATCCATTCCGTAGCCGGCTTTGCCGGTGGCGATATCGTGAAGATCAATCAGGCTGGTCTCCTTGCCGATGTATCGCCACGAACTGCGCGGCTTGAAGGTCAAGGATTCTTTCGGGGGGACGGGGAGCTTGGCCGCTGCGCTCGCCAGTTCGCCATAGCCCAGCGTGCGGCCGGTCGGCTGGTGAGCGACCGTATGGAGGCTTGCCTTACACTCCGACACGGGAACGTTCCACTGTTGGGCGGCGGCCTGTTCGAGCATGGTGCGCGCGGCGGCGCCGGCCTGGCGCATCACGTCGAAAAGGTCGCGAATGGAGTGCGAGCCGTCGGTATCCTGCCCGCCGTATTTCGCGTCGCCAATGGCCTGTTCGATGCGCACGCGTTTCCAGTCGGCTTCCAGTTCATCCGCCAGGACGATGGCCGGACCCGTGCGGCTGCCGCTGCCCATCTCAGAGCGTGACGCCACGATGGTCACCGCTCCGTCCGGCTCGATGCCCAGCCACACGTTGGGATGAAACGGCGCGGCGGCCACCGGATCATTGTATGTGCCAACCGCACCTGCCCACAACCGGATCGGCGCCACCTGCCCGCACAGCACCAAGGCGCCGGCGGAGAACATGCCTTTAACAAATTCACGGCGGCTGAGATTCTCGACGGTGCTCATGCGACCTCCTGGGCTGCGGCCTTGATGGCGGCGCGGATGCGCTGATAGGTACCGCAGCGGCAGATGTTGCCTGACATGGCCTCGTTAATGTCCGCGTCGGTAGGGTGCGGTTTGGACTTGAGCAGCGCCGCGGCTTGCATGATCTGACCCGGCTGGCAGTAGCCGCATTGCGGCACGTTCGCCTCCATCCAGGCCTTTTGGACGGGATGCAGTCCCTGCGCTCCCAAGCCCTCGATGGTCACGACGGAAGCGCCCGTGGTCGATTGCATGGTTGTGACGCAGGAACGAACCGCCTCGCCATTCACGTGCACCGTGCATGCGCCGCAAAGCGCCACGCCGCAGCCAAACTTGGTGCCGGTCAGGCCCAGAACGTCGCGCAGATACCACAACAGCGGCATCTCCGGATCGCCGTCGAAAGATCGATCAACACCATTGACTTTGAGTTTGATCATGATCACCCCGCTCGTGCCCTTGTCGTGCTGCAGCTCTTATCTGGGATTCCCGAACACACGCCCTCATTGATATGAAATCGTAGCCACTCCAGCCTCCCACTTCAAGTGGTATTTCTTCTCTGAGTTTGCGGCCGAGCCGGGAAATCAGCAGGTCAAAGTGGAGGGCTGCAAATAAAAAAACCCTCACGCCCACCTCACCGCAGGTAGCGGGGGGGACGTGAGGGTTGCCGTGTGGCAAAACTCAGATTGTTTCGCAACTCTCAATTCGGGAGGAACTATGATCACTGGAGAACGCCAACCAACCGGGCGTTCCCCCTCCCTCCCTGTCGGAAAATAGAAGCCGTTACAGCAACAAGGCCGCCAAGCCCGCCAAGCCGATCCCAAGAAGGGCCAACGTGGAAGTCTCCGGAACCACCCGGAGGAACTCCTGCGGGCGGCCGTTGTCGGTTCGGACCGTAATGGCGCCGTTCGAGTCCACCGTGACTGGCGTGTAGATATAGACGTTCGAGTAACTTGCAGCGCTTCCATGATCGTTCTTGGCATCAGCGAGCAGAGTGCTGATTTCGTTCTTGTCCGCTATTCCAAACGTATTGAAGTCCCCCAGGAAGTTGGCGTTGAAAGCCCCATTACTCCCGTCGAACAATCCCCACAGCGCCCACTGTATGTCCCCCATCGGGGCGATCGGATGCGGACTCTCCAACTGTTCAGCCAGCCACGCGGCCTCTTCATAGCTGGTCAACCCTGAGTCACCTTCATAGTTGGCCTTCCCAAAGAAGTATGTGTTGCTGGACGAGGCGTTAGGAAGGCTGGTCACGAGGGTTTGCCAAGACTCGCCATACGTAATTTCGTCCGTAAAATCATCGCACGCCATCGCGACATTGGTGCTTGGAGCGGTGGAGGGGACAGCCGGCGAGATGTTGAAATAGTAAGGGTAAATATACGCATAACCCAACGGGGCGCTGCCCCCTGTGCCGGTAAAGTCCAGTGTGACCGTGAGCGGGCCGGCGAAGGCAGAACCGGCTAGACAAAGAACTGCCAGTGCCAACCAGTATTTGGAGCTTCGAACCAGGTTACCCATGCATTACTCTCCTTAGTATGGACCGCACGCTTGATTTTCATCGATGATTCGTCTTCGTCCAGTAGGCGCCATCCCGGCTCGGCCGGGTCGAGGCATTCACAGCGTCGGCTAAACTCATTACAGAGCAATCAGCGCTCCAAATTGCCATATGTATCTATCTGTATTTCAATGGATTAGAAGAAGACTTGGATCCTGATGGCAAGTCAATGCCCGGGAAGGCAGATTACTGCCAAATGTGGGAAATTCCATTACCATTTAATAGAGGTAATTTGGGATGCGAAGGAGCGCATGTCCAATGACATGGGGCCATTCTATTGGGTGACTGCATTTTCGTTGGTAGTGGCGGACTTTGAAATGGAGGCGGCCAACCAGCTCGGCGGTGTTGAACTTTAGGGAGGGAAAACAAAAATCCCTCACGCCTCGTCCCGGAAGTACTCTGCAGGAGGAGACGTGAGGGATAATTTCAAGCAGCCAGTTTCGCAGCCCTCACACTAAGGGAAAGTGCGGTTGCCAAAGGCCTAACAGGCACATCAACCGCTATCCTGCGGTGAAAACCGCCACTACAGCATCAGGGCCACAAGCCCAACCAAGCCGGCACCGAGAAGGGTTGAAGTACGCGTCTCGGGAACTCCCATGAATTCCTGTTGTACGCCAGGATTCTCTACGTCCCAAACACCGTTGACATTGGTGACGGGTGTGTAAACCCAGACGTCCGAATACATATCCGGGTTGTCGCCGGAGTGTCCCTTAGCAGTATTGTAATCGGCAAGGGCGGTTGGGGTGAGCCTACCACTCGTGGCAATGACAGGATCGAATATTGCCCAGAGCGCCCATTGCAGGTCAGCCCTCTCCAACTGAGTGGTGGCCGAATACAATTCCTCAACCAAGAAGGCCGCTTCCACGTACCCTGCCATTCCATACTTGCTGAAAAAGTAGGAGTTGCTGGCATTGACGTCTGGGACAGCATTCCTCGTTGCCGTCCACGGATTGGGCTTTGTTCCGTGGATAAAGTCGTCGCACGCTAGGTTCGTCACTTTCGACGAGCCATTGATGGAGAAGGCGTATGGGAAAATCGAATCCGTCCCGCTGGGGTACCCCGCGGGAGCACCCGACATATGGAGGAGATCCAACGTTACGATGTCAGCGCTGGCCGAACCGCAAAAACAGAGCACCGCTATCGCCACGAGCATTCCGCACTTTCGACCTAGATTCATCATGTACATCCCTCCTTGTGTGAGTCGTCTGTTCAGTCTTGTTAGGATTCCTTATCGCGTCCAAGTCCAAGAACGCTAAACAGTTGGTTATTAGTACAAAACAGAAGCCGAATCGCCTTTCGGCACTCCCAAGCGCCGCTCTGAGGGCCCGTCATCCCTATAAGCGTTCGATCGCGCCTCGGACCTTCGCAGAGCATACCAAACAGGCTCCCGGCGTTCGACAGAACACCGGCGCCATGAGCCATCAACTAGCACTCTATTTGCAATCAAGATGCCAATTCCCTAAAAACACTCGTGCTTGTTTATCAAGCAGTTACGGGTTACGGGTTGAAACGAAAAAGGGAAGAGTGCAGACCTTTGCAACTTCTCGGTGAAACCCTTCCACATTTCTCAAATACATGGTAGATAACCACTTAATAACCTACTTCCTTTTTAGCACAGGACTATCTTCTCTCGATTACTAGAGACGCCTCGGGTCGCATTACGGGTATCTACTACCAGGGGGGCATAGTCCACAATCATTTTGTAGTCGTAGGCCGTGTGGTCAGTGGCAATGACCACGCAATCCTGCTTCGCGAGGTTCTCAGGCGTCAAGGGCAGCGAACGCAGATGGGAGAAATCGTAATGCCGCATCTTGTGCAAGGCGGGGGCATAAGGGTCATTGTATTCCACCCGGGCTCCGCGCTTCAGGAGTAACTCCATGATTTTAAAGGCCGGGGACTCGCGGATGTCGTCGATGTCTTTCTTGTAAGCCACGCCGAGAACCAAGACGTGCGATCCCTTCAAGCTCTTTTCGCAGCGGTTCAGCGCTTCTGCCACGGCATCCACGGCCAAGTAGGGCATATTGGTATTGATTTCCCCAGCCAACTCAATGAACCGGGTAGCAAAGTCGAACTCGCGAGCCTTCCAGGAAAGGTAAAAAGGATCCAGGGGAATGCAATGTCCCCCCAATCCGGGGCCAGGGTAAAAGGGCATGAAGCCAAAAGGCTTGGTAGCGGCCGCATCGATTACTTCCCAGATGTCAATCCCCATCCGCAGGCAAAGCATTTTGAGTTCGTTCACCAAGGCGATGTTGACGCAGCGAAAGATATTCTCGAGCAGCTTTGTCATCTCAGCCGCCCGTGTGGAACTGACCGGAACAATCCTGGGAACGATCTGGCCGTAGAGATGTTCGGCGGCCTGGCGGCTGGCGGGGTCCACCCCCCCGATGACCTTGGGAATAGTCCCCACGTTGTAGTGCTTGTTTCCGGGATCTTCGCGCTCGGGCGAGAAAGCCAGGAGAAAATCGCTTGCTCGCCCTGCATTTTCCCCTCCCGGGGGAATCGGGCCACGCAGACCACTGCGTTCCAGGATCGGTTGGACCAGCTCCTCTGTGGTGCCTGGGTAGGTCGTGCTCTCCAGGACCACCAACTGTCCTTGCTGGAGGTGCTTGGCAACCTCAATCGCCGTCTGCTCCACGTAAGTCAAGTCGGGCTCGCGCCGCTCATCCAACGGCGTGGGTACGCAAATCAGGATGGCGTCGACCACTTTTAACTTGGAGAAATCGTGAGTGGCGATGAAACGCCCGGTGCCGACTGCCCGCTTGATCTCTTCCGCCGGGATGTGGCGAAGATAACTCTGGCCTGAATTCAACATCCCCACCTTGGAGGGATCAATGTCAAAACCCCAGACCGAGTGACCTCGTTCGGCAAAGCGCAGAATCAGAGGCAAGCCAACGTATCCACATCCAATGACGCCAACCTTCAGGTCTGAGCGCTTGAAGTAATCTGGTGAACGCAGTTCGCTTTCCATTTAACCTCCGCATTTAGCTGTAATTGACCCTGCCACCTTAGATTGCGTCGCCTTCGCCCCGCATTTCCGGAAGGCGAGAGTGCACGTTTTCGCGCCAAGATCCCGCAGCCAGACGACATGAGAAGAGGAACTTCCTGGTTGCCGGATATCCAAGCCCCGGCTCAGGTTACATTGGCCGCGGGTCGCCTGGCGCCTTGCCCTCTCCGCAGGAAATGTACTGCAACGTATAGAAGAAGGAGCGCGATCAGGAAGAAACCCATTCCTCCTTCGCGGTGCAGATTACCGTACAGAAAGCCAGGATTGACATATGCCGAGAGCAGGGTAAGGCCGGCAATTCTCAGTCCATTCGATATGCAAACAATCGGGAGGACGAGCAGGATTGGGACAACTTTTTTCCAAACCGAAGTAAGGAATAAGTGGCCCGCCAGGAGGCTGACAATAAAGAGGGCCAGGGTGGAATGAATCCCGCTGCATTCCTTGGCGACTTCGATACTCATCGTAGGTAAGGCGAACTTGAAGCCTTCGCGCAGAACCGGCACCCCCAACAAGGCGAAGATCCAGGAGCATACCTCGGTCGAACCTATTTGGACGCACCAAAGTACCCGGTCAAGCAGGGCGCCAGGAATGGGCACAGCAAGGAGCAAAAACAGCAGTGGGAAGGCGCCGGCACGATAGGCCTTTACTCCGTAACATAAGATGAACCCGCCCGTCCAGAACACCACGAGTCCCAGCAATCGCATGGAGAGGGAGTTCTCCAAGCCAACTTGCGGCAGGCGCCACACCCCGATCCTATTCATGGCAAATCCCACCAAAAGCAGGAAGGCGCCCGCTCCAAGACTGTACTGAACTAGGGCGAAGATTCGCTTTCTGTCCAGTATTACCAGTGCGAGGGATATGAAAGGGATCAAGAGGGTGTGGGAATACTTGTCGTACTCATGATTGCCCGTTCGCTGCGAGTAATCCAGGAGCATTCTCAGGGGCTCCATGAACAAGAAAACGGAAACAAGGACGAACAACAGAAAGAGCATAGTTCGGGCCGAAATTAATCCGGACAGTCCCCCCGCAACGGAGGCAGCCCCGATTCCTTGACCCGGGTCTTTTCGGGGAGGAGGGACGGGTGAACCAAGGGGTGATGTGGACATTTTTGCCTAACCTCTGGAGGTTGTGCGTGACAGCTTTAAGACAATACAACGCCTGTTGGCCCGATCACAACTGTTTGGACTCCGGCAAAGACGAGGCGGCCCTTGACTTGGATTCAATGCTATATGTGAGCTGATCGCCGCTAAGGGAGGCGTATGCCAGACGTGCCCGCTCCTGACCGGGGCCTTCGATCCTCCAATTCCCTTCTTCGCCGGCGATGCGCATACGGGCTCGCTCTCTCCACCAGCGATCCACCTCCCTGGGGAGGGTCATCCAGACTTGGCCCGCCGAGCGCATCTGCGCGAGGTGAGCAAGAAGCTGCCGGTAAGTTTCACGGGCGCGCTTTTCGATGACATAGTCGGGGTGAATATTGAAGCTGAGGAGCCCGTAATGGGCCGTGATGATCTCAATCTGGCGCTTCCAAAGATCTATGGAATACTCCGAGAGAATGCTGAAAAGGCTGTAGTCTTGCGTAGTGGTCAGTGGCAACTCAAGAACATCGCCGATAAAGTACGGCATCACGCTGCAGCAGCCGCCCGTCTGCGGGTCAAGGTGAGCCACGTTGGGGACTGACATATCGTAGGAGAACTCGAAGGCATCATACCAGTCGAGGTTTCGATATAGGACGCCGGCCCGAAACCCGGTGGCGCCGAATTCCCGCGCATGACGGTTGATTTTTGCGGCGCGGCGCAGGAATTCCTCACGATCGTCGTAAAGATGGCCGTCGTGATTGAGGTCATGGACATTGACTTCAAAACCCCGCTCATGGATGCCGTCCAAAAACGCATGCGAAACGGCGTAGCGCACCTCGGGAATGATCTGGAATGAGGATTTCATCCCAAAAGAGTCGTTGATGTCCATGAGCCCGGAACAAAAGTCCCGCCCCTCCGCCTCTTCCACATCGTGGGTCAGAATGGCGCAACTCTTATAGCCATCAGGCCAGAACCAGATGAAGGGTATGCGATCCACGCCACGCGCTCGCATGGAACCCACCAGGAGCTTCTCCAGAATCTGGTCCGCACTCCGGTCAATGGGCCAGCACGGGAAGGCCTTTTTCTTCCACCCCATCAACCAAAGTCGTTGTAGATGCCGGCGCGTGGAAACTCCCATATGGGGTCGCATCGCGTAGTACAACGTGAACATCGTACGCTTTGCAATTCCGTTCTTCTGTGGGCCATGGTCCCGGAAGGATCGCAAATAATGTTCGCGTTGGAAATTCTCGACTACCGCAGTGGGATCAAATGGAACGAGGCAGGTGGACCCCTCTTGGCGGACGTGATATAGCAGATCGCAGGTCGCATCGGCAGGATCTTCTGCATAATAGCCCACTGAGGATTGTCCATAACACAAGAGGCCGGGGCCGAAGTAAAAATATCCCTCACCCGGACAGATCTCTCCGCGGAGGGCGAAGTCAACACAGGCCTCGGGGCAGCGGAAATAATCGAGAAGCGCTTTGTTCATCGGCTGGTCAATCCCGTATCGTTCCTCCACGCGTCCCCCCACGCATGATCCCGAAATCCCCAACTCCGGAATTCTGGCCATCACCCCACATGCTTGTACAGTAGCTTGCCTGCCGTGGTAAGGAGCGAATCAGGCAGCCAGCCAAAGGCATTTCGGGCCACGCGCATAACCCAGCCGGGCCCCGAAGGGGCGGAAAGGCGGGGGGGGTAGGAATAGTAACGGAGCGGGGAACAGACTGCTCCAAGATGCCCTTTGAATTCCACCAGGCCGGGGTTGTCCCTGTCAGACCGGCCAAGATCGAATTCCTGGGCTCCTCGCTCCTTCCCTTCCTGAATGGCCCTCCAGAAGAGCAGCGGCATCCCGCCCAGATTATGAAACCTGCCATCCGAGCATCCGTACTTATAGACCAGAGTGTGCTTGAATGAAACCGTGAAGATGCCGGCGATCGGTTGACCCTCCTTCGAGGCAATGTGAATTCGCGCCTGGTCGCCCAGGTATTGGAGCAGGTTGCGAAACCAAACAAGGGGCTGAGGGGGAAGGTGATGTCGGCGGCGCGTCAGCAGCAACAGGCGATAGAAATTTTGCAGCAACGATTCCGAATTCCCCGCCTCATAGGCCAGATGCTCGCGTTCCGCCCGCTGGATCTTTCTCTGCACGCAACTCTTGTGGAAGTGGCGATACAGCGTGTCCAGATCCGGCCGCAAATCGAGGGCATGGAAAAAGTACTCCGCACTCTGGCCAAAGGAATTCACTGTCCCTTTGGTCCCGAGTCCCGAATCTTTCCCCCGCCCCCAATCCCCAGCCCCCAGCCTCGTGCTTGCCGGTCTCAATTCCACGTACTTCCAACGCTCCCGCGCTTGCCACTCCCTCAGGGCCTCCACCATCTCTTGAAAGCCGGCGACATCCTCCACCAGCGGCTGGCAATGATCGGCAAAGGGGAGTGAGACAATGCGTTGCCCCGTCAACCAGCTCTTGATGTTGCAAAAAACAATGGCATTCGTTAACCCTTCGCCAGGAGGTGAGGCGGTCAGCACGAAAGGCTCATACCCGTACGTTTGCTTCAGCGCCTCCAACCATCCCGGTGTGTGAAAGACGCTGGCCTGGGTATGACGCTGCAGGAATTCTGCCCAACGCGCGTCCTGCAATGGATTAATCTTGTAAATCATGATACCAGAGCACAAAAAGTAGGAATTCGAAGGCCCTGTTGATATGCTTTTCCAGCCGGCTGCCGCGTCCCCTCATCACAATCCCTACAAAGTCGTGGAGAAGTTGTTTGGGTTGCCATTTCAGATTTTTCCGGCTCTTCGCCGTCCATCCTGCGTGAATCCCCGCCACGCTTGCGGGCATTCTCAGAATGCAGTGCGTGCGAGCTTCGGCCAGAGGGTCACGGCGTAGGTACCCGGGCAAAGTATTGGCGAATCGAAAGGTAGGGCTGCCCCCCCCTGACCCCACGGAGAGTGGCCATATTCGCTTCATTGCGGTCCAGCGCGACCATGATTTCCCTGGCGAAGATCTCGCAGTGCTCAGCCGTGAGGCTATCCAGCTAACGCAGACAGGAGAGGAGCTCTTGACACCGAGATAAGAATCTATGTCCGTATGGGGATGTTTCTGCCGGCGGACCCAAGCCTCCCTGACACCCTCAATTTCCTTTAAGCTTCGAATTACCCGCCGGCAAGCGGACTGCTTGTTTCGGCGTCTTCAGTTGCCTTGCTCAGAGTTGTTTCCGCAGCAGCACCCGAAGGGCTGAACCCTAAGCCCGAATACCCAAATCCGAATCGCGCCTCTTCAACGTCGTATCGCGCTTAACGTGTCCAGGACCCCGCCCCACGGGTTCAAGCCTCCACATCCGGGTCAGTCGCTGTCGCCACACTTTCTTGACTCTGGGCATTAATCCGATAGCCCCGATGCAGCTTCTCACCAACCGGTCAAGCTCTCCGGTTACGGACCTCAGGACCCTTAGCATGATTCCGCGAGGCGTCCCGGCAAAGACGCAGATTGCGGCTTCCTGCCAATTGCAATTGCCAAAACGTCGCTTGTAGAGGTTTCGGCCAGGCCCGAAATCCACACCCCGAACGTTCTGGCGACAGAGATCCTCCAGCATCCTTATGAAAAGGAATGTCCCGGGCGCATAGCGGCTGTCGCCCGGGTCATATCCGGTGTAATCCAGGTGACATGTGCCGCCATAAAGCGTCACCATCCAGAAGGCAGATGGGCGGTCGGCCAGATATAAGACATAGGTGCGCAGCCACCCCTTCCGCGCGGCCAAGTGCAGCCGCATTCGCATCGACGCGCTGTCGACAAACCCTCCCCCGCGCCCCCGCTGCCACGCTTTGCGGGCAACCTCTTCGACATCATGGATCATCTGCTCGATGTCAGCAACTTCAGTGAAGCATTTGACGCGGAGGTCATTGCTGTGGGCCGCTTGGAGACTTCGGGCCTCTCTGCGAACCATCTTGCGGTGGTCATGGGAAAGGCCGCGCAGCACCTCCTCGATGCTGCCGGGCAGTTTCATCGTGTTGCGGAGCTCCGTTTCGTGAATCGGGTCACGGTGCAGAGACGTGGGTAGAGTAGCCGCGACGCGGGCGGTGGGACTGTCCACGGGGAAGCCTCGGAATGTTGCCATATCCGCTTCATTGCGCTCCAGTGCGGCCATGATCTCCCGGACGAAAATCTCGCAATGCTGGGGCTCGGGATTCCCCAACAGGCCGGCCCCGGGGATTCGCAAGATCCGGGCGCGTGGTTTCCACATGCTCCAAAGACCGATCGAGAAATCCTGCACTCGGGTGTGGATCAGCTTCCCTACCAGCATGGCCTCCGGATTCCCCTCCCGGTACAGCACGATGATGTGGGGCCGCACGAAACCCGGATAGGTGCATTCCTGCTCGAGGTAAAAATCGATGTCCGTGACGGGGTGTTTCTGCCAACGCACCCAGATGTCCCGCACGTCCTCGATTTCCTGCAGCGTCCGGATGACGCGGATGGTGAGGCGATCGGTTTTTCTTGCTTGCTCAACCGTCATCTGGTGGCTATGTCCTTCTTCCGGTATTTGGAACGAGCGATAGAAGGGTCAGAGTGATTATTCTCTGCCATCGAACTGCGGGAGCCCACGCCAACCCCCCCACCATCTCCTAGATCGCAACCCCTGGAAGAAATGAAGAGGGCGGCCATTCATGGCTTAGAAGATGTCCGGTTGGTCCATCGAGCGGCGTCGCCACCACCCGCGTGTGACCAGGCGCCTTAGCGTTCCCAGGACTGTCCGCACAGTCTCGAAAATACCCAGGCGGAGCCAACTTCTGAGTAAAGAGAAGCCGACAAACTTAGGGACGGGGACCAGAAGTAATCGCATGGCCAGCAAGCGCCCGAAAATCTCCGGGCGTCGGCTGAGCAGATTCGATTGTGCGGCCAGGACGTTGTCGGCATCGACCCGCTCGATTGCCACATAGCCCGATTCGATGGCACGGTGCAGGATCACCCGCCCTCGTTCCGTGCGGACGAGCACGATGGAGCGGCCGGGGTCCTCGCCCTGGTGGGATTTCTCCCATGCATCCCCGCAGGCGATATCCGCAACTCGTCCCAGCCCATCGGGACACAGGTGGCAGCGCAAGGGCCGGTATTTGGCGAGTCGCCCCCAAGACTCCTGGTAGGAAAGGGACTTTGCCTGGGTCCCGTTATCGCCGAGCACCTGGAATCTTCCCGGCCATCCCTGGCCGCGATAGCGGACCTGTTTCGTGCCCGCGGGATTACACTCCAAAGACTGCATCAAATCGAGTGTTCCACGCGTGCTGGGAGTCCCGGCGCAGAAAAAGGTGAGGATCAGCCCGAGCTTCCGGTCCAGTTCGGGGCGCTCGCGACGCAGCAGGGCGGCACCCGCTGCATCGCAGGGCTTGCCGATAAACACACAAGGCCGGTCGCTTCGCGCCACCTCGTTCAGGCCGTCACAAGGTGAGGCAGGGGCATAGCGCGAACCGGCTCGCGACAGGATTTCAGCCCGGCTCCGGCTCTGCACCGTGCGATTCGTCCACGGCTCAGCGTCATCCATCCCCGTGTGAAGCACAAACGCCATGTTCTCTTTTTCCAGGCAATAGAGGGCAAGGGCGGAAAGCAGTCCCCCTGAGGACGCCTGGTAGCGGATTTCCGGATCGCTCGCACACCCCTCCCAGATTTCCAGGGCAGGTCCAAATTCGTGGTCTGCCCGCCGAGTGAGGGGAAGCGGCCCCGTCGCCAGTCCGGCATCCACGAAGTACCCGGGGCACACCGACAGGCAATCACGGCAGGCAGCGCAGGAAGCCGATTCAAAGCGCGGGCGGATGCCAACGGATTCAATGTTGACCAGCGACACTCCACCCTTGGTGCAGGCCACCGAGCACGCGCCGCACCCGGTGCATAGCCCCCAATCCACCACGTCTTGAAGATTGTGGATTTGTCGAGATCGCATCGTGGATCCTAGACCCGTACCTCTGAGTCCTGGCTCCTGACTTCTGAACCCTGGCTCCGAGATTCCAACTCCTTCAGCAACCCCAGTACGGTCTCTTTCACTTGGGGGATTCGTGCTTCAAGCTGTTCGCGTAGCGCCGCTCCCTGCTCGACGGCCTGGCCGATGGCCTGCAGGATGGCTCCTTCGTTCATTTTTCGCGGGTCGGCCACCAGTACACCCGCCCCCACTGTTTCCATGACCCCAATGAACTTGTCACTGTAGGCAAGGCAAATCGCCGGAACATCCTGGGAAACAGCCGCGATGCAGGCATGCATACGCGAACCAATAAAGAAATCGCACCGCCCGATCAGGTACTTGATCTCGCTCTGATTGTAGCGGCCCCGCACCACTCCCAGCCGGACCGGATATTTGTCCCGAAGTTCTGCGAAGAGCCGCTCGCACACCGCCGAGTCGCTCTCGTCGTGAGTGCCAAACACATGAGGGATCAGGAGCACGGCGGCATTCCTGATTCTGATGAGGTAGTCGATGAGTTGGTAAATGAACTCGCTGTACTTAAACTTCAGGCCGAACATGTTGTTGCGATTGTATCCACCCATAAAGAGTAACCCACTCACGTTCAATCCCACCAGAAGAGTAGGGGGAGCGGAGGGCCACGCGATGCCGTCCACGACGGTTTGGGCGGGGGGAATGGGATCGAGCAGGAAGCCGACATCATAGCAGAAGCGGAGCTTGGCGGCGTTGCCATTCAGGCGCGCCATCTCCGGCCCCCGGCTCACGCCCGCGCGGTCGCGCGAGTAAACTGCTTCCGCTCGCCGCATGATGTATCTCGCGATAGCTCGGGCGCCGCGACTCTTGAAGGGCCCGAGTGTCTGCGGCAGCAGGATGAGACGCTTCCCGGCCCACAGCGCGAGAATCTGCGGCAGCGCAACATAGATCATCCGCGCCAGCCCGTAGATGTCGCTGAAGCTGTCGCCGCCGGAGATGGCCAGTACCAAGTCCGATTCGTCGAGGTGGCGCAGGCAGTTGTTCCCCGCGATCCACCGGCGCCGCAGCCCCGCGAAAGGCACGACCTTCATCAGCGCGGTCAGGAACAGCAGGAAGGCAATGTTGTTGCTCAGCCAGAAGCGCCACGTGTAGCGCATGTTCACCAGCGGCACGCGTACCTGACGTCCGGGGAGTGAGACGGTGTATGTCTTCGGCGACTTCTCGTAACTCAAGATATAGACTTGGGCGTCCGGATGAGAGTGCATGACTACCTGGATGGAGCACACGGTGAGGGCGGACACGCCCATGTTATTGGTCTCGAGATCTGCGCCTTGGATGCAGACTTTCATTTTGTTAGAGGTTTTGGAACAAGCTTTGGGCGCGTCTAGGCGCGCGTGGGCGCGCGTGGGGGCGGATAGGGCCGGGACGGGCCGCCGCCGGGGGGACATATTGTCAGTCTGAAACCAGGGTAACAGTGGCGCTATGCCGATATTTTGTCAGATTTGCCCCACCGCGGGTGGACTGGTTTTTCTCTCGATTGGCCAGGGTCAAATTGTCGCAGCGCGGCCCGTCAGAGGCTTCACCTTCTAGGCGGCGGCGCGCGCCAGCAGCGGATGTAGCCAAGGCTTATCGCCCAGCGGCCTGAGCATTTCCGGCAGGTGTTTGGCCACTTCCTCGACAGGATGTTCCCACCAGCGGCTGGCCAGAACCAGTTGGCGCGTCTTCTCGTCGAAGCGATAGCGGAGCAGGCGGGCGGGATTGCCCGCCACGATGGCGAAATCCGGGACGTCCCGGGTGACCACCGCGCCGGCCCCCACCACCGCTCCGATGCCGATCTTCGCGCAGCCGGGGGTGATGATGGCCCTTTCGCCCAGCCACGCATCGTGCCCGATCTCCAGGCGGCCCGTGGCGATGGAATCCTCCCGCAGGAATCCCAGGCGCCGGTTGTAGAAGAAGGGGTGCAGCGAGAGCCGCTCCATGGGGTGATTGCGCAGGAAAATCCTCACCCCCGGGGCAATGGAAACGTAGCGGCCAATCGTCACGCCCGCCGGAAAGGCGCCGGGAATCAACCCTTCCCCGTAGCTGTACGCCCCCGCCACGACGCCATAATTCTCTTTCAGGATTTCCCGCAGCGTGGCGGAGTAGAAATCGCCGCCTTCCAGCCGTCCGATGACTTTCAAACAGATTCCCTTCACGCGGGGCAAGCGGTAAGCGGCCACAAGGAGCGTCGAGAAGGCCGAGCGGGTAAGTTCCGCGCGTCCTGCAAAAGCTAAACCCCCATCCCCCGCGCCCTGCTCAGCCGGCCGACGACTAAATACGAGGGCTGGTCCGGGAGCATAGGCCTCCGCCTGGGTCCTTTGGTTTCCTGAATCGGGTCCGAGGCGGGGAAGACCGAAGGTACCAAGTCGTCCATCCACGCTCATGCATATGCAATCTATACAATATCCGATGCATAGTCAAGTTTTTTTAGTAGATCTCGGGATTAATGTTTCATGTGTGCTCATCCCTCCCGGACGAAGAGGTCGCCGTTGGTCTCGGCGCACTTAATTTCGCGGCTGGAGAGTATCTCGACCATCCGGTTCTTGGTCACCCAGTCTTTCAGCTCGTAACGCGGCGCGTCCGCAATTATGATGTTGAACGTCGCGGCCCGGGAAAAGCAAGGAGATGATACGCAGTCGATGGCAACCTCGATATACTCCGTATTGACCTCGAAGCTCACGTATGCCGGCGCTTTGCTCAATCCGCTTAGCACCCTTTTCTCGAACCCCTCGACGTCGATCTTGATATATGCAGGGGTGC
>DATJVT010000154.1:0-3454 GCA_035501695.1 Terriglobia bacterium
GAAGCGCTCGTGAATCTTGGCCCCGAAGTACTTGACTCCCACGGAAACCAGCGGCATGGGGGTGAGCGCCATCAGCGTCAGCTTCCAGTCCAGGCGAAGCATCAGGGTGATCGTAGTGATGCCGACCACGAGGGTGGTGGCGGAATACATGATGCCCGGGCCGATCATGTTGCGGACGGCATTCAGGTCGTTGGTAAGCTTGGACATCAGGTCGCCGGTGCGATGTTCGGCGTAGTATCGCGGCGAGAGGCGCAGCAGGTGCCGGAACAGGTCATTGCGCAGATCGTATTCGGCGTCGCGGGAAATGCCAATGAGAATCCACCGCGTCCAGAATTGGAATACGGCTTTGATGAGCGATAATCCGATGAGCACGCCGGCAACGATGGCCAAGCGCCGAAGCGCCACGCCGTGCATCAGGTCATCCACTCCGGCTTTAATGGCCAGCGGAACCAGGGCTCCCACGGATTGGCCAATCACAAGGCACACGAATCCTACCGTGAACTGCGCCTTGTAGCGCGCCAAGTAGGGCCGAATTGGGCGGAAAGCGGCGAACATGCAAAAAACTTGCCTGACGTTACCAACCCCTCGTTCTTGTCCCGAATCAGAGGCAGGGCCAGAGAATTAGATTATAGCGGAGGAAGGAGGATACTGTAAGGTGGGCTTCTGCTGTCAGATGTTGAGCAGCGGCAGCGACGAAGACACCTACCTCTACCTGAAATACCTCGCCAATGAGAAATGGCGCGCAGATTGGCTGAAGGATTTCCCCGACTACGTGATGCCCGAACAAGAAGACCCGCCCTACGATCGCGACCGGTTGCTGCCCCAGCCTACCTATGGGCCGCCGTGCGACGACCAAATCAATTAGACCCCTTACATCTCGCGCCGGCCTTCGAGGGCTTTGACCATGGTGACTTCGTCCGCGTACTCCAGTTCGGAGCCCACGGGGATTCCCATGGCGATGCGGCTGACTTTTACACCCAGCGGTTTGATGAGGCGGGAAATATAGACGGCGGTGGCTTCACCCTCGACGGTAGGGCTGGTGGCAAGGATCAGTTCCTTGACCTTGCCTCCTCTCAGGCGTTCCAGTAGATTTTTGAGCTTCAGTTGGTCGGGTCCAATGCCTTGCAGCGGCGATAGGGCTCCGTGCAGCACGTGGTACTGCCCGCGAAACTCGCGGGTCTTTTCAACCGCAATGACGTTGTAGGGTGTCTCCACCACGCAAATCACTTCACCCTCGCGCCGGGAATCCGTGCAGTACTCGCAAGGATCGAGTTCCGTCAGGTTATTACAGACGCTGCACAAGCGGATCTTTTCCTTGGCGTCGACGATGGCCGCGGCCAGACGCTCCGAGTCTTCACGCGTCCCGCGCTCCAGGTGGAAGGCAATGCGCTGCGCGGATTTCTGGCCGATCCCCGGCAAGCGCTTCAATTCGTCAATCAGGCGAGCCAGCGGCTCCGCATAGTCTTTCATGGGTTTGGCAAGTGAGAAGAATTAATTGGGATATCGAGTTCCGGTTCTTGTCAGGTCAAGCCAGGGATATTCAACCCGCCGGCGAGGTTGCCCATTTGGCTGGACATCTGCTCGTCCACTCTCCGGGACGCTTCGTTAAACGCCACCAGGAGCAGATCCTGTAACATTTCCACATCCTGCGAAGCAAACACCTCCGGATCAATGCGCACTTCGTGAAGTTGCTTCTGGCCGTTCATTTTGACGGAAACCATACCCCCACCTGCGGTGGCTTCCACCACCAGCTCATCCAGTTGCTTTTGCAATTGTTCCTGGAATTGCTGGACTTGTTTCAGGATCTGTTGCATTTGCTGCAGGTTTTTCATTGCTCACTCCCGGCGCAGGTCCTTCACGTCCAACACCATTCCGTCGAACTTCTTGCGGAAGGCCTGCACCGCCTGGTCCCGCTCGGCGCGCTCGCGAGCGTTGGGGCGATCCATTCGCGGCCCGTTTTCATTCAATTCAAGTCTAACATAAATCTTGACGGGTAGGCCCAGCACTTCGGCGCACACCGACCGCAGGATCTCCTGTTGCTCCCGGCTCTTGAGCAGGTCCGCAAAAAAGGAGTCCTTTTGAGCATAGATGAAAGTGACTTCACCCCCCTGATAGCTCCAATCCACCATATGCTCCAAGCAACTGCCCAGAAAATTTGACTGGCCGTAGACTTTGCTCTTGATGGTGGCCAGGGCGGGATCTTCACTGAACGCCCTTCCCGGTGAGGATCTTTCGACGGGCACAGCGGGCGGGGGATCGGCAGCAGCCGGCGCCGGCGGGGCGGCCTCTGCCGGAGGTTTCGCCAACGTCTGGGAGCGAACCTGCCCCGGCGCCTCCGGTGTGCCGCGGGCGGGTGGAGGCGCGTGTGGGGTTGGCACGGTGGCTGTCTTGGGGGACAGTGCCGCGTTCCCCAACCCACTGAGCAACGTCTCAAGTGACGCCAGCCGCCGCGCGTGCACCATCTTCATCAAAGCCATTTCCAGATGAAAGCGTGGCACCAGCGCATAGCGCATTTCGCTCTCCGCGCGCAGGAGGATGTTGAAAAACCGGGAGAGGTCTTCCTCGCTGAACCGCCCAACCAGTTCGCCGATTTCCCGGCGCTGATCGCTGGGAACCTGGAGCAGCTGGCTTTCGGCGCCGCAACTGAGCGCGATCATCAGGTCGCGGACAAAGCGTGTGAGTTCCCCGCAAAAGTGCGCGAGTTCATAACCCTCCGCGGCCAGTTGTCCCACCAGTTCCAGGACACGCCGGGAGTCCGCGGCATCCACGGATTTAACGACGTCCACCAGGAATTCGGCAGGCACGACGCCCAGTACCTGGCGCACCCGCTTCTCGTCCAGGTGTTCGCCGCACGCGGCGATGACCTGGTCGAGCAGCGAAAGCCCGTCCCGCATACTGCCTTCGGCCGCCTGGGCCAGTGTGGAGACAGCGCCTTCATCCGCGTCAACTTTTTCTTCGGCAATCACCGTGCGGAGTCGCGCATAGATCTCTTCATAATCGAGCAGGCGGAAGGCGAAATGCTGGCAACGGGACTGGATGGTGGGCGGGAGCTTGTGCGGCTCCGTGGTTGCCAGCATAAAAAGTGAGCGTGGGGGCGGCTCCTCCAGGGTCTTCAGAAGCGCGTTGAAGGCCTCGGTGGTGAGCATGTGCGCTTCGTCAATAATGAAAATCTTGTAGCGATCGCGCGCGGGCAGGTAGCGCACCGCCTCCCGCAGTTCCCGGATTTCGTCGATGCCACGGTTGGAGGCGGCGTCAATTTCCTGGACGTCGACGGAGTTCCCCGCGGTGATCTCCAGGCACGACGGACAGGTGCCATCCGGAGTGACGGTGGGGCCTGCGAAGCAGTTGAGTGCCTTTGCCAGGATGCGCGCCGTCGTGGTCTTTCCTACCCCACGGGCTCCGGAGAAGATATATCCGTGCGCGACGCGGTTTGTCAGGATGGCATTCTTTAGCG
>DATJVT010000155.1:0-7703 GCA_035501695.1 Terriglobia bacterium
CTCTTGGCAATCTTTATGCCCTTGGCGCTTTTGCGGGAACATGTATCCGCACTTCGGAGGATTCCCTCCCCCCTCCGCCGCCTCATCCCCATGCCGTCGAACCTCACGTCTCATCCGTGCATCCAAACGAGAGAGTACATAAGGCCCATAGGACCAGGGCGGCGGTATGTTATACTTAACCAGCAGGGTGAGGAGCTGCACATTCATGACACAAGCACGGCGTCTGGTTTGGTTTGTTCTCTCCACGGTTCTCCTGTGTGCGCTCCTGGGTGGGGTATACGGACGCCAGGTCGAAGCCACGGCCGGAACTGACGATTCGGACGTCAAGGCCGTCTATAACAGCTTCACCCAAGTCTACGATGTGGTGGAGAAGAACTACGCCGACCCGGTGGATCCGGACGCCGCCATTTTCGGTCCCCCCAACAGCAATGCCGGCGCCATCCCCGCCGCCCTGCGGACCCTGGACCCTCATTCCAACTTCTTCGATCCGCACGCCTTTGCCTTACTCCGGGAAGACCAGGAGGGCAAGTACTATGGCGTTGGCATGTCCATCCAATCGCGTCCCGGCAAGATGGGCAAGCTGGTGACGGTGGTTTTGGCCCCCATTCCCGGTTCGCCGGCTTTCCGTGCCGGCCTGCGCCCGGGCGACATCGTGGCCAAGGTCGACGGCAAGCCCACCGACGGCTTGAATACCTCGCAAGTAGCCGAAATGCTCAAAGGCCCCAAGGGCACGCTGGTTCACGTCACCATCCAGCGCGAGGGGTACGAGCAGCCGATCGAAGTGGACATCACCCGCGACGAGATTTCCCAGAAGAGCGTGGATGACGCTTTCCTGATCCGGCCCAATATCGCCTACATTCACATCAACAAGTTCAATGAGAATACCAACGACGAGCTGGTGGATGCCCTGCGCAAGGTCGGCGAAAAGAACCTGCAGGGACTGATCCTCGACCTCCGGGGCAACCCCGGCGGGTTACTGCAGGAGGCCGTGGAGGTTTCCGACCATTTCCTGGAAAAGAGCCAGCTTATTGTTTACCACTCCGGCCGGCACTCGCAGGAAAAGCGCTACTACGCCACCCACGGTGACGATGGGAATGAATACCCCATCGTCGTCCTCATCAATCGCCTGACGGCGAGCGCGGCGGAGATCGTCACGGGCGCCCTCCAGGACCATGACCGCGCCCTGGTGATCGGCGAGCCCAGCTTCGGCAAAGGCCTGGTGCAAACCGTGTACCAGCTAAGCGAACACACCGGCCTGGCCCTCACTACCGCGCACTACTACACGCCCAGCGGACGCCTGATCCAGCGGCAATACGAAAACGTCTCGCTTTACGATTACTACTACCACCCCGAGCTCACCAAGCCCGCCCACGCGGAGGTCCGGCTGACCGACGGCGGCCGCGAGGTATACGGCGGGGGTGGCATCACGCCTGACATCCAGTTTTCCGACCCCAAGATGAACTCCGCGCAGGATCTGCTGTTGCAGCATAGCGCCTTCTTCAATTTCGCCAAGTACTACCTCGGAATCCACAAGTCGATTCCCAAGGACTTCGAGGTTACAGACAATGTTCTGGACGAGTTCAAACAGTTCCTGGGGAAAGAGAAGATCTCTCTCTCCGACGTGGACATGACCGCCAACCTGGACTTCATCAAGAATCGAATCCGCATCCAGTTGGTGGCTTCGATTTACGGGGAAGTTGAAGCCGACCGGATCAGTATCGCCAACGACCCTATCGTGCAGAAGTCACTGGACAATATGCCCCAGGCTAAGGAACTGATGGCCAAAGCCAAGCGGTATATCGCCAGCAAGACCCAGAGATGACATAATGTCCCCGGCGGCGGGCCCGACCTCGCCAACCCGGCCCTAATCCCGCCCGCGGGCACGTTCGGTCACCTGGACCGAGCCTTCCTGACCAGATACAAAACCAATTGGATAATGGCTGGAAAGGGAAAGAAGACGATGTGCACCCAGATTGGTGGGCGCCATCCCGTCCGCTTGCGCTTCTGCTGACTCGCCTCCTGCGCTTGGAAGATCAGCATCGCCGCGTATTTGGCAAAATCCACCCCGCACTTCTCGCACTGTCCACCCTGTAACTGCACGTGCTTGCATGCCGGGCAGGTGTACTTCAGCGGCGTGTGGCAGCGCACGCAATAGACGACCTGCTCCGTATTCTCCGTCTTGCATTTGGGACATTGCATGGGAAACCTTGGCCGGGCAGGATCGGTGCAGGCATCGGACCACACATTGAGCCAGGATCGGTACCGGGCTTTCGCGATTATACAGGAATGCAGCGCGAATGTGAGGCATTGGTGGACGCGAAGGGATTCGAACCCTCGACCTCAGCGTTGCGAACGCCGCGCTCTCCCAGCTGAGCTACGCGCCCACGCGTGTGGGGACCTCAAATATACCACGCCCGGCAAAGCCCCAACAAGGTTCAAGGCAACAGGCCTTCCGCGAAACCCAACGCCGCTTCGAGTTGGTCTTCCGGAACCCCGCCTCCCTGGGCGAAATCCCGCGCCCCGCCCCCCCATCCGCCAAATTTCGTCAAGGCCTGTTTCATCACATCGGACAGGTTCGCTTTCCCGCCCGGCGTCTGGGAAAAGAAGACCGCGGTGGGATTGCCCTTGACACCAATCAAGGCGATGGCAGCCGCTTGCTTCGCAACAGCGTGCGCAAGGATCTTGGCTTTCTTCCCGTCCGCCGCTTCCAATGTGCAGCGCACTACGCGCACTCCGGCCTTATCAGGGGCTTGCTGCCACAGCCGCACGGCTTCAATTTCAACCAGGTCTAAAACCAGTTTCTGGATTGCCTTCTCTTTCTCGCGCAACTCCTGGGTCTGTTTGGTAATCAACTCCGGAACGTTCTCGAATCCCGTCGAGAACAAACGTGCCGCTTCGCTCAGGATGGCATAGTCTTGCCTCCCCCGGCGCCATGCCCTGCCCCCGCACAGGAACTCAACACGAGTCTGCCCCTTGGCCCGGTCCACCTTGCGGACGCTGATGATCCCCACGCCCCCGGTTCGGCTGACGTGCGTGCCCCCGCAGGCGGAGAGGTCAAAGCCCTCCACCTCCACCAGGCGAATGTCGCCCTCGCGGAAGGTGGGCTTTCGCAGGTCGAGTTGCTGGGCCTCCGCGGCAGGCCGAAAGGAGATCTGCACGGGCCGGTTCTCAAAGACCACCTGATTCGCCAGCGTCTCCGCTTCTTCCAACTGTTTTGTCCCGACCCGGTCGGAATCGAGATCGATGGTCGAACTCTCCGTCCCCATGTGAAACGATACCGTCCTGTAGCCGCCGCTATGTTCTAAGGCCGCCGAGAGGATGTGCTGTCCCGTGTGTTGCTGCATGTGGTCGAAGCGCCGATCCCAGTCGATATGGCCGCGGATGGCTTCGGCGGGTGGAACGGCCTCAACGATGTGTGCGATATCGCCACCCTCATCGATTACGTCCAGCACCGGGATGCCGGCCAGGGCGCCGCGGTCGGCCGGCTGTCCACCCGACTCGGGATAGAAAGCAGTGGAGTCAAGATAGACTCTAATCCCACGAGGCCCCGGGCTTGTCCGGGTCACGTGGGCATTGAATTCCCGCAAGTAACAGTCCGTGTAATAGAGGCGTTCACAGATGGCCATTGATAATCCTAAGCGATTTGATCCAGGGCCTCCAGATACTTGTACCCGGTGGCGGTAAGGAATAGCACGATTGACTCGTGGCCGCCCAATAAGCCATCCGACAGCAGTTTCTTCAAACCTGCCAGAGTGGCTCCGCCCTCGGGCGAAGTAATCAAACCTTCCGTCTCCGCGATCTCGCGTACGGCCGCGAGCATGTCGGCATCGGAAACTGCCAGCGCTGCTCCCCGGCTCTTGCGCACCGCCCTGAGAATCAGGAAATCCCCGATCCCCGCCGGGACGCGCAAGCCGGAGGCCAGTGTTTGCGGGTTCTTCCACTCTTCAGCGCACTCCGTCCCCTCGGCGTAGGCGCGGACCATGGGTGCGCAGCCATGGGCCTGGACGGCGAACATGCGCGGACGGCGGTCCGAGACCCATCCCATCTCCTGCATTTCGTCGAAGGCTTTCCACATGCCGATCAGGCCAGTACCGCCCCCGGTGGGATAAATCATGGCGTCAGGCAAGCGGCCGTCCATTTGTTCGTAAACCTCATAGGCCATGGTCTTCTTGCCCTCGACCCGATAGGGCTCGCGCAGGGTCGAAACATCGAACCAGTCTTGACCCTGCAAGCGCTCGCGCATCACGCGGCCACAATCTTTGATGCTGCCCGGAACCAGCTCGACCCTGGCGCCGTGCAGCGTGCATTCCAAGCGATTGGCCAGCGGGGTTCCTTCCGGCATGAAAACCGCCGCCTCCATTCCGGCTTTGGCCGCATAGGCCGCCAGAGCGCCACCGGCATTTCCGGCCGAGGGAACCGCCAGCTTGCGTATCCCCAACTCATGGGCCTTGCTCACCGCCACCGCCATGCCACGCGCCTTAAAGGAACCCGTGGGGTTCTGCGACTCGTCCTTCAAATAGAGGTTCGGCAGCCCGAGCTTGTCTCCCAGCCGCCGGGCACGAAGGAGTGGCGTAAAGCCCTCACCCAGCGACTGGATGGATGCCTCGGCCGAGACCGGCAGGACCTCCCGGTATCGCCATAGGTCCCTGGCCCGCGCCTTCAGCGTCAGGGGTTCGAGCTTGGTCGACGCCCGCCGCAAGTCGTAACGGGCGAAGAGCGTGGCCCCGCATTCGCACAGGTTCAGGACCTGTCCGTTGGGGTATTTCGTGCCGCAGCGCGCGCATTCCAGATGGGTCAGGAAGGACATAGGGGTTGAGTCTAGCAGAAAGAAGCTCGTAGACGGTATACGGTAGACAGTAGACCGGGTAGGGCAGCAAGCTTCTGCCTTTTCCCGTATGCCGTCTACCGTATCCCGTCTACCGCATTCTCTGCTAGAATTCCCACTCACATGTCGATTCGCCTAATTGCTCTGGATCTTGACGGCACACTCGTTAACAGCCGCTGGGAAATCTCGGAGAGGGATCTGCAAGCCCTCGCCGCTGCCACCGAACGCGGCATACAGGTCGTCCTGGCCACTGGGAGGCGCCCCCGTGCCGCCGCGCCGTACGCGGCTAAGATGCCCTTCCCGGTCACTATCATCACGTCCAACGGCGCGCGGGTCACCACATCGGCGGGTGAGGTGGCTTACCGGGACTTTCTCCCCCGCGACGTTGCCCTGAAGGTGCTTGAAACCCTTCGCGCATACCGGCCCTACACTGTGGTCACATTCGATGTCCCGGGGATGGGACAAATCACGATGCAGGATTGCGCCATCCACGAAGGTCCCCTGGGCTGGTACGTCCGGACCAGCATGGATCACCTGCAACTGGTTCCCGACTTGAGCGCCGAGGTGCAGACCGACCCCGTGCAGGTCATGGTCGGCGGACCGCCGGGCCGCATCGAAGCAGTGGACCCGCTGCTGCGCCAATCGCCTGCAAGCCCCTACATCCATATCACCTGGACCAAATACCCGGAGCGGAACGTGGCGATCTGCGACATCATGAACCGCGGTTGTACCAAAGGTCACGCGCTGAAGTTCTGGGCCACTCATTGCGGGATTGCAGCCAGCGAGGTGATGGCGATCGGTGACAACTTCAACGACGTCGAGATGCTGGAGTTCGCAGGTCTGGCGGTGGTGATGGGTAATCACATCGATGGGCTGCACCGGCCCGGCTGGGTGATCACCGCCCCCTGTGATGAAAGCGGTGTAGCGAGCGCCGTGGAGAATTATGTGCTTAGTTCTGCTGAATGACCTCGGTGCCCGCGGGTGGAGTAAACTGAAAGAGTGAACCCGGCAGGTGCGGGTTACGCTCGATGTGATCAAAGCGGAAGTCCATCCTGCTGTGATCCGGATAATTCACCACCAGCCTGCGAATATCGAATTGCGGGGTCAATTCGATCAGGACGTCCGTGTATTCCTCGGCAAAGTCCTTCTTGGGAAAGCCGCGCAGGACTCGATTGCCAGGGTCGTGGTCCAGGGCCGCGTCGGCCATCTCCACCCGTGAAAACACTTTGCGCAGGTTCAAGCGCGTCAGCAGCAGTTCGAAGGGGATGCGAAAGTCATCGCTGGTTTTGACCGAGGTGCGAGAGAGTTGGCGCTCTTCGGGAATATAGAGCAGCACCTGCTTGCCGTCGGAGACAAATAGTTTCTCCGTGGGCCGCTGGTAATCCCACCGCATCAAGCCTCCCCGTGACAGGGCCAGGCGCCCCGTTTCGATGCGCGTTCTGCCCCCCATGACGTATGTCTGGGTGAAATCGGCGCGCAAGCCCCGGATCTCCCGATAGCTCGCCTCGAATTGCTGTACGTAGGCATCCGCGGATTGGGAAGGGGCGGTTTGGGCCCACAGTGCCCCGGTGAGGCAGAACACAACCAGAATTCCCACGGACCGACTGCTCGGGTTCATAGGCTTTCGGATACTCCCACAAGTTTGATGCAGCGATTTCGAGCTAGGCACAAATGTCACCCTCTGTTCGCTCGATTGAGCACTTATGTCACCCCAAAACCGTTCAACCAGGCACAAATGTCCGTCATTTCGTCGGTCATTTTGCCTGAGTTTTCTTTGTTTTCATAGACATTCCAGCTTCGTTCGGGGAGAATTTTTTCTGAGGCCCCTCTTCCGGACTTGTTGTCCGAGTTTGGGCGGCCCACCCCCCCGCCACCGGCGGATTTTTCCCCTTGCTGTTTGCCCCTCTCATAACCTACATACGTATATACACAGTTGTAGCCTTTGTCAAGAGAGAAATGCGCGGGGAGAGAAAAAATTCCGGGGATCACGAACTGTCCGCGACGCCCCACGCGCACGCGCGCGAAAAACCGTGTTTTCCTTCTCCCCGGAGAGAAGGTGGGAAATATCACGGGGGCGCGCACGCGCCAAGAACAATTTCCCTCTCCGCAGGGGAGAGGGGGGACCGCAAGGCGGTGGGTGAGGGGTTACTTTTCTGCCCGATTCACCGCGGGTGGCGCATACATTGTCGTGTATGTATGCGGCCAGATTTGTCGCCGGACGACCCGGGGAAGCGGGCGTTCAGGGCGAGCGATGCATCACCCAAATGGAACAATCTTCGGGACCAGCAAGGGTGGGCTCTAAAGCAAAAGGGGCCAAGTGCCGCGTGCGTCCAAAGCGATGAATGCGACCCGGGCCGTCGCCTTCCGACTCGCGCACCGGTGGTTCAGGCGATCCACCCGAAGTGCGGGTGGGCAGTTGAGCCCCAAAGGGGCGAGCTAACGAAGCCCAGGCCAACGGCCTGGGTCAATGGAACCCAAGCCGATACCCGAGCCCTGAAGGGGCGGAACAATCGTTTTCAATTCCACGCGCATCGGGGCGGTGGATTTTTTCTGGTGCGTTGTAGGTAGGATTGCGAAGTCGATTGCGGCGTGGGTAAAGGCGTATCTCGCCCTTTCAGGGCTCAGGGGAAAATTGCGGGGTGCCCTAAACCCAGGCCGATACCCGAGCCCTGAAGGGGCGGAACAATCGTTTTCAATTCCCCGCGCATCGGGGCGGTGGATTTTTTGTGGTGCGTTGTAGGTAGGATTGCGAAGTCGATTGCGGCGTGGGCAAACGCGTATCTCGCCCTTTCAGGGCTCAGGGGAAAATTGCGGGGTGCCCTAAACCCAGGCCGTTGGCCTGGGCTTTGTTAGATCGCCCCTTTGGGGCTCAGGTCAA
>DATJVT010000156.1:0-8618 GCA_035501695.1 Terriglobia bacterium
CTGCACGGTGTAATGATTGATTAAAGCGGGTGTGACCTCCCGATACACGTTGGAAACGCTGCCGATGGTGTCGGAACCCAGGGAGGGAAGATCCGTGGGGCCGGGCATGCCACCCGGTTGGAGAAGGTCGGAGGCTCCGGGACCCGTGAGGGGAGTGGCGGTCAGGTTTTGGATCGAAGTCAACTCCGGTAAGGGGACTTTGACCACCACGAAGTAATTGACGTTGTTGACGGGGTTCAAAAAATAGGAGGGCGCAATCAAGGAACTTGAAGAGAGCGAAATCAGCACCGTGTTCGCCACTTTCTGCTGGCTCAGGCCGATTTGCGCCGCCCTTACGCGGTCCACGTTAATGTGGAGTGTGGGATAGTTCAGGACTTGGGCAATGTGCGCGTCGGCAACGCCGGGAATCCTCTCGAACTCCGATCGTAAACGCGCAGCCAGGGGATACGTCTGGCTGAAGTCCAGACCCTGGATTTGAACATCGATGGGCGCGGCCAAGCCGAAATTGAGAACTTGCGTGGTGATGTCGGCAGGCTGGAACCAGATACTCGTACCGGGGAACTCCTCCCGCAGGACGCGCCGGACCTCGTGCATGTACTGGCGCGTGGGGTGATGCCGCGGTTTGAGAGCGACGGAGATTTCCGCGTCCATGGGGCCCACGTTCTCGCTGGGAACGTATGCCAGGTTGTACGAAAGAGGAACGCCCACCAGATCGTTCAGGGTCTCGAGTTCATCCGAAGGGATGATCTTCCGGATGCGATCTTCGACTTGCAGGACCAGCTTTTCCGTCTCCTCGACGCGCGTGCCGACCGGTGCCCGGAAGTGAAATTTCATCAAACCCGCATCAACGCTGGGGAAGAAGTCCTGGCCCAACACGAAGAGCAGCGGCAAGGATGCCAGCGAAATCAAGGCTGCCACGGTCAAGGTGAAAACGCGATGGTGGAGGCCGGTCTCCAGGACCCCTCCGTAGGCGTTCTGGAAGCGGGCGAAGGCACGGTCGCGCCCTCGATTGAAGGCCGCCGAAAGGCGGGTCGCAAGGCTGAGCTTTTGCGCATGGCTGGCGTTGGCTCCCGGATCCGCATGCCCGACCATGAGCTTGCGGTACATGGTGGTGACCAGGGTTCGGGAAAGTACATACGACGCCAGCATGGAGAACACGACGGCCACGGCCAGGGGCGTGAAAAGAAAGCGTGCGGGCCCATAGAGCAAGACCACGGGGAAGAAGACGATGCAGATGGCCAGCGTGGCGACGATGGCGGGAACGGAGACTTCGCGCGCGCCGTCCAGAATGGCCACGGTCAGGGGTTTCCCCAGCGCGAGGTTCCGGTGAATGTTTTCGACCGCTACCGTGGCATCGTCCACCAGCATTCCGATGGCCAGGGCCAGCCCTCCCAGCGTCATGATGTTGAAGGTATTCCCGGTCAGTTTCAGTCCGATAATGCCCGCCATGATCGATAGGGGGATGGACGCGCAGACGATGACCATGCTCCGCCAGCTTCCCAGAAAAACCAGAATCATGAGGGAGACGAGCAGGGAAGCCAGAATGGCTTCACGGACTACCCCGGTAATGGCCCCGCGCACGAAAACCGATTGGTCAAAATCCATCTTGACGTTGAGCGCTTTGGGGGCAGTGGCCCGCACCAGCGGAAGCATCCGGCGAACCGAATCCACCACGTTCAGCGTGGAAGCGTCGGCATGCTTGAGAATGGCAATGAACGCCGCCTTTTTGCCATTCACGTGGACCATGGTTTCCTGGTCGGCGAATCCATCGGCGACGCGCGCCACGTCGCCGAGCAGCACGGGCGCCCCTCCCACCACCTTCACGGGAATCTGGTTGAACTCCCTTACCGCCGAGGGGCTGGAATTCATCATGACGTTGTATTCGGTCTTCCCGATGCGCGCCGTCCCGGCCGGCACGATGATATTCGACGATTGCAACGTACTGACAATGTCGGAAGCCGAAAGTCCCTTAGCGGCGAGAACCTTGGGGAGCACGTCGACGGTCACCTCGCGCTGTTTCCCGCCATACGGTCCCGGTATGGCGATCCCCGGAATCGTGAACAGTTGCACGCGGAGGAAGTTCAGCGCGTAGTCGACGATGTTCTGCTCCGGCATCGTATCGCTGGACAGCGTCAGTTGGGTCACCGGCACGTTGGAGGCGTTGTATTGAATGATGACGGGGGGCTGGATTCCCGGAGGCAGGATTCGCAGGATTGGTCCCGAGGAGGCCGAAATCTGCGCAATCGCGCCGCCCACATCGGTCCCGGGCTGGAAGTAAAGCTTCATCAGCCCGATGCCGGCAATCGACTCCGATTCGATGCGGTCAATGCCGTTGACGGAAGTCGAGTACGAGCGCTCCGCAATCAGAATGACGCGCCGTTCCATCTCCTGCGCCGACAGTCCTCCATAGCTCCACACCGCCATCACCACCGGAATATCGATGGTGGGAAAGATGTCGGCAATCATCCTGGTCATGGAGAGGATTCCCATGAACACAATGAACAGGGACATGACTGCGATGGTATAAGGGCGTCGAAGCGCGAGGCGAACAATCCACATGGTTTAAACCGGTAAGATTACCACCCTTTATGTCTTTCCCGCCGCCACGGCGCGGCTTGCCAATTCCGTGATGTCCACCCACTCGATACTGTTTCCGAACACCTTTTGAATCCTCTCCGCCAGGGCGGCGAGCCCCTCCAACCCGAGGCCCGTCCCCTGCGTATAGAGCGATTGCCAGTGGGTAAGCAGAATCACCGGGTAACCGGATTCGATCAACTGGCGGATTCGCCCGGTGCGGCCGTCCGCCGACAGCACTTTGTCAATGTTGGCGTTGATGAATGGCACGCGCTCATCGACAGGCTTCTCCATGCTCCAGAACAGGTCGGGGAAATTTGCCGTGATGCTGACCACGGACTGGTCGCGCGCCGCATCATGGTATTCCACCGTGCAGTGGCGGGGGTCACCCCAGCCGATGGAGTAGAGAAAATACCACGTCAGCTTCTCGTGGAAGACCTGCCAGTGCGCATCGGCCAAGGCCTTCGCGTACTTCTTTTCGACATCAATTCCGGAATCCCATGGGGAAGTGATGCCCCGGGCGTTCAGGCCTACGTTCTTGAGGATCGTGAAGGCCAGAACAAAATACTCCACAATCTCTTCGGGCGGCGCGCCGGTGATCCAGACATCTTCGAAGATATGCCGGTACTGCTGCTTTTTCAGGTCATAGGCGCGCAGGTGTGTGAGAAATTCCGGAGTTATGTCGAAACGGGGTTGGATCCGGTCGCGTACGACCTGCAGGAATCCCTGCAAATGTTCCTGGGGGACGCGCTTCAAGGATTGGTCCAGCCGGCCCAGACAACTGGGCATGGGGATGATGGTCAGTTTGCCGCGCAGGTCATACTTATCCATGATGTCGGCCACGCGCTGGGTGAACGCGCGCGGAACCAGGAGGGGGGTTTCATACCCCGGAATCTCATAGAAAAGGGGGTCCACCGGGGAGCCATCGTCAATGATCAAGGAAAATGGAATCCTGCCCGAGGCGCCCGCCTTGCCCCTGGCCGGCGTGTTTACCGGCGACATGCCTAAGGCCAGTTCGGCCAAGCCACCGGAAGCCATTCCCGACGCCAGGGCCGCGCTCTTTAGTAATGCTCGCCGCGAAATGATCCGCCTTGTATCGGTCCCGTCCGCTTCGGGCCCGGCATTTGCCGAATCGTTACGCAAAAGATCCAGCACGCCGTATCGGTCGCCGGATGCCATTTCAGCCTCCATCTTTAATGACGTGTGCAAAGTTCCCGCGCCATCATGAGGGAAACTCATCGGCTGGTCAAGTCCAGCATGGCGGTTGTGCAGGAATCCCGCCTGCCGAGGGCTGACGCGGTCTGTGCTTTTGTGATTCCCTGCCAGCCGGGCGCGGTATTATAATCGCGCGAGGTTAGCGGGTTCGCCGCCGTGTGGTGAGTCGTGCAAGCTGGCGGCAGAAACCGGGAACTGCCCCCGCACTCCAAAGGAGATCAGATGAAGACGATCATTGCGATGCTTTTGCTTGGTTTCGCCACCCCGGTGGCGATCGCCGCCGATCAACCCACCCTGACCGGAAAATGGCACGTCCACAATTCCATCGCGGGAAATGAAAGTGATATGGCCTGCACCTTCACGCAGAAGGGCCCGGAGCTGACGGGAACCTGCGAATCGGAGCAGAGCGGCAAGGTGGACATTAGTGGCAAAGTGGATGGAACGAAAGTGACCTGGAGCTTCAAAACTGTGTACGAGGGCAGCCCGCTCACGGTGAATTACGACGGAACCCAGGAACCCGGGAAGATCAGCGGAACCGTCGCGGTCCCCGAATACTCGGTAGACGGCGACTTCACCGCCACGCAGGATAAGTAGGGAACAAGCAGCGGCCCACCGGGTCTGTGGGATCCCCGCGCTGTTCCTCACCTTCTGGCGCCATTCCTCCCCCGGGAGGAGAGATCACGTCGTGTACCCTTACTTGGTTGCCCGTCCGCCGCGCTTCGATACCTTGCCGCGTACGGCGCCGCAATCTCCGGGATGCCCTGACCTTCTCCGCCCTTACATTACTTTCTCGAGTCCTTGATCAGACGGCGGGCTTCGTCTTTCGACCCCTCCGTAACCCAGGACGATCTGCGGGTGGTTTTCAAGTATTTAAGCGCCTTCTCCCAATTGCTCTGCCTGGAGAGGTGTATCTTGGCGGCGTTCAGGTTAGCATCGTAATCGCCCAGTTCAATCGCCCGGTCGAACCAGGATAAGGCTCGAGTCAACTGGCCGCGATCCCGCAAGATGCACCCCACATTGTTTGCCGCAGCCGCATTGCCGTTACGATGTGCGCGCCGATACCACTGAAGGGCCGCATCGGGGTCGGCCCTGACGCCTTCGCCCCGGTCGTAGAATTGACCCACCAGCCCGAAGGCCTCAACCAAACCCAGATTTGCGGCCGCCAGGAACAGCCTGAAGGCGTTGTCCATGCTGCCTCCTAGCCATTCCATCTGCGCCTGCTGGTAGAGACTGTAAGCCTTGTTTGCAACCTCAGCGTTCCGGAAATTTCCTTGCTTATGCATGGGGAAACGCGCCTCCATCGTTGCAGTTAGCTGCCACAGATTCCCGAGGACTGTTTCCAATCCCACATGCGCTATCGCTTTTGATACCCATTTCCCCGAACCTTTGGGCCGGCTCCGCTCGATGGCGGAGCGGGGCATCTCCACTTCCTCCTACTCAGATTTCTGCCATTCGCGTGGCACTGATACCCCTTCGACCACCCTTTCGCCGGGCGCCATAGTGCAGTCAGAGTGGAAACGTTTACCGATGATTGCAATGCCCGAGGACCCACGCCTCAGGACGCGGGGATCAGCATGATCGAGAGAAAATGAGATCGTGGTCGGAGGTATAGACCACTCCACCTTGCTCCACGCTATCCGAATTCGTTGCGACTTCGGGGATGGCGTTGATCTGGATCGGCAATTGTGCGATCAGGCTCGGCGTGAAAGTTAGAAAAAGTGCCTGCGGGAGGAGAGGGGTTCGAATGAGTTTTCCCGGTGCCATCGGGTCATCTCCTATTTCGAATTTCCCAGGGCTGTTTCCTCTTCCCTCCAGGCGGGGAGGGTTGATGATACTCTCAAGAGGATTAACATAAAGATATTATCACGTCCGGAGGAAAGAAGGGACCTTTAATTTTGACAGTCACGATAGCCTGAAGTCGCAGCGGGCTGGTCTTCATGATATACAGAGCGACATAAATGCTTGCGCATTCGGTTGTAGCAGCGGTCTCAGACCGCCGCCGCCGATCGGAGATCGACGCTACAATCCGGGCGAGCAGAGAGCGCCGCTACGGGCAATGCGCAGGAACTTTGGTCGTCGGGGTTGATGCCATACTGTCGTCCGCCTTCAAGGTCACGGGGACTTCGGCGCGAACCAGGTTGGTGGATTTCGCGCCGCCTCCCAACCTGACGGATGACCAATTAGCGCAAGCGGTATTCTGGCCCTGTCGGGAATCTACCTCTGGTTTCAGTTTCACCAGGAGCGGCTGATCGGCACCGCGCTGCTGGCGGCCAGTCTCGCCTACGGACTCACCTTTGTGGTGCTGATCCACATAGCTTAGCGGGGCGGGTAACAGAGCCGATTCGCGCTCCTCGCCCTTCTCGTTAATCTTCGCTCCGAGACGCAAGCACCCGGGCGAGGATCCACGCCGACCCCACCGCGGCCAGGTTGTACGCGTTCCCGCCCCAGGCAGTGTGGTCACTCGGGTTGGCAAAAATGTAGGTCGGCAGGATCGTGAGGTTGAAGACCAGGAACATCAGCCCCATCAGCCAGGCCGCCAGCGCGCCCAGGATTCCGGTGATGATGGCCAACCCGGCGAGCAGGAAGCATACTCCGGTGATGATCACCCAGAACTCCGCTCCCGGAGGCAGCCACTTTGGGACATATTCCAGCATGTCCTTGATGTTGGTCAGATGCCCCAGGCCGAAGCCGATCGCGGAGAGTCCGAAGGTCCAGCGCATCGCCAGAACCGCCTTCGAGCGCAATGAATCGCCCTCTTCCGGTGACGCCCAAACGAGCACTCCGGCCGCGAAGGCGATCAGCTCTGTGCCCATCCCGCTGAACACGCCAATGTAGACAGAAATCCGATGGCCCAGGTAGTGAGGCGCGGTATAAAAGCGCGGCAAATAGAACACCGCGAAGATGAAATAAGTGGCGGCCAGCGCTGCTCCGCCGGCGCGTTGGCTCTGCCGCCACAACAGCGCAACGGCCCCGGCGACCATCACCGCGCCGATGATGTAGGCAAAGACGGTCGCGCCGGGAAGGTCGTCGCCCCAGGCCTGAAGCGGTTGATGCGCGGCGTCAAAGTCTCCCCAGACCAGATCGAATAGGCCCGCGGCAAAAGACCCGAGGGCATACACGTAGAGGCCCGGATGGGATAAAACCCGGCTGTTTGACATAGCCCGTCTCTCGTGAGGAAGCAGATTATATCGCTTTCGAAACCGGTGGGCAAATCGGCACTCGCCTTCCCGCCAAGTGCCCCAGAGAAGAGCGAACAACGCTCATCTCGGGCGACGCGCTCAAGCGCTCTCAACTCAAGCCTGGAAGGGAACACTGTGGAAAGAGACAAACTGACCATCAAGCTTGCCGGTGGCACAGGGTCAAAGAGTCCTTGACACCCACCGTAGGAGAGCGGCAAAATGTCATGAGAACGGGCAACCATCCAATCCAAAAACTAGAAACGGGAGGCAACGCTATGTCGGGTAGCAAACTGACCATCAAACTGACCGAAGACCAGCAGAACCAGATCAAGGCCGCAACAGGGCAAAGCATGAAAGAGTTGAACATCGACATCGCGGCTGCGGGCCAACTCTCCGAGCAGGCTCTCGGCCAAGTGGCGGGGGGTATCAAAACAATTTCCTGGGCTCACGACGACGAATCGCCCAAAGAAACCTAGACCTTCTCGTTACGGGAACGCACGTTTCCGCGCACGGTCTTGTCTTGACTGGGGAATCGACTCCTGATCTCGCGTCGGTGCTGCATCTGACGCACGGGCGGGGGGGTATCTACTTGGCCGGAAGGACGATCCATGGTGCAGGCGCCGGTGCGAATCACCCTGACTCCTGAACAGCAGGCATTGGTCCGCGAGGTTTCGGGCAAGAACATCGCGTCGCTGGGTATTGAGCCCAATAAGACCGGCTCCGGCTGGCTGTATGCGGCCGGAAACAACCAGTTCTGGGTGCTGAAGCACGCCGATCCCGAATCCTACCGCGCGGCGCGACGGAGGCAGAAGCCCCGCATCAACCCGCAGTACGCCCGCTTTCGCCTCCGCGTCGGCAAGTCGCGTATTCACCGCTTCGGAGTATTCGCCCTGGAGCGCATTCCCGCGCGACGCAACGTGATCGACTACACCGGCGAACTGGTCAACAGCGTTGAATCCTGCCGGCGAACCAGGAACGCCAGGAAAAAGTACGTCATCAAGCTCGACGATTTCTGGAGAATTGACGGAGCGGTAGGGGGCAGCGGAGCGGAATTCATTAACCACAGTTGCGACCCGAACATTCGTTACCGGGTCGTGCGAAATCAAGTGGTGTGCCAGAGCATACGGCCCATTGCGGTGGGAGAAGAACTCACGGCGGACTACCGCTTCCCGAATAAGGCTCCGGCGATTCCCTGCCGCTGCGGTTCGCCTCAATGCCGCGGCACCATTAACGTAACTGACGGCGGGAAGACAAGGGCCCGGCCCGAGTTCGGAGGAGGAACATCCACCCAGGGTAGTCAGCGGGTAGGGCGTGCGTCTCCAACTACTCCTCCGCGGCCTTGCGTCGTTTTGCCTTCATGAACCTGAAAACGCCTGGCGGGTCAAGATCTGCGACATGCGTGCGACGATAATCCTCGGCCCGGGGCTCGGCGCACCGGAATTCGCGGTCCTGCCCAGAGCCGCGGACGAGTCCGTCAACTGACGGATCGCCAGATCCGTCTACTGACGGACACGTCCTCGCTACCCCAACCTCTGGCTACCCGCTCGCCCTGTGCCAGCCGGCCGCGACAGCGCTGAGTCCAGTAACAAAACTTATTTGTGTAAATATGCGGGATAAGCGCGGGGGGGCCATGTCCCCAGCACCAGAGGT
>DATJVT010000157.1:0-3557 GCA_035501695.1 Terriglobia bacterium
CCAGGCAAGCTTGCGCGTCGGCCGCGGTGACTTCCCAGAAGGGTTTCATGGCGGGATTGCCGTCTTTGCTCATCTGCCCGGTGGCGTCGAGGGTGGCGGCGCCGGAGTTAATCAAATGGATGATGCCCTGGTTGGCTTTGCCCGTGAGCTTGTGGCCGGCCACGCGCTTCACCGCCGCTGGGCTCCAGTAGGTGCGCACGTCCGCGAAAATCTGGGCGGTGTCCGTGAGCAGGTGCCCGAAGAGCATGGTGGCGCCGTTGAGCGAGTCGTTTTCCGTGGCGAACACAAAGGCCTCACGGATGCCGTTCCAGTCAAAGGAGGAGTTCAGCATAGCTTCCATAAAGTCGCCGTTGGGCGAATGGTCGGTCCACATGCGCTGTCCCTGGAAACCGCCCACGATGGCGTTGCGGCCCATGGCTTCTTCCCCAAAACCCAGTTCCGCCAGCCGCTGATTGCCCACCATCAGGTCGCGCGCGATCATGGCCATCTTCACGCACGTTTCCCAATCGGCGTCCTTCTGCTGGCGCGACCGCTGCATGGCAGGCGGATTATAGTCCTTGCCCTCGGGGCAATGCGCCTTCACCCAAGCCAGGGCATGGGTGAACTCCTGCCCGTCGAAGATCTTCTCGTCGATGCGGCGGTTGAACTCCGACATGTCCACGTACTCGTTGCGCATGCCCAGGTAATTCTGGAAGAAATCGGCATTGACCATGGAGCCCGCAATGCCCATGGAGACGGAGCCCAAGGACAAATAGGACTTGCCCCGCATCTCCGCCACGGCCAGGCCCGCCTTGGAGAATTGCAGCAGCTTCTCCTGCACGTCGCCGGGGATCGAAGTGTCGGTGGCATCCTGCACGTCCTGTCCGTAGATGCCGAAGGCCGGCAACCCCTTCTGGTTGTGCCCGGCCAGCACTGCGGCCAGGTAAACCGCTCCCGGGCGCTCCGTACCGTTGAAGCCCCAGACGGCCTTGGGAATCAGCGGCTCCATGTCCATTGTCTCCGACCCGTAGCACCAGCAGGGCGATACCGTAAGCGAAACCCCCACGCCCGAGTGCGCGAACTTGTCCGCGCACTCGGCGGCCTCGGCCACGCCCCCGATGCACGTGTCGGCGATGACGCATTCCACCGGCAGACCATTGGGATGACGCAGGTTCTTCTCCAGGAATGCAGCGGCGGCCTTCGCCATGTTCATCGTCTGGTTCTCCAGCGATTCGCGCACTCCCTTGCGGCGGCCGTCGATCGCCGGGCGAATGCCGATCTTGGGCAAAGCTCCTCGCAAGCGCTTCTGTGGTCCGATCGTCTTTAGCTCCATCTTCTTAGCCATGGTCATATGCCCCCTCCCTTGGGAGCATCATTGTAACGCAAAGTCGGGATTTTGCGGCGAGGGAGATGGCGGGAGGCAGTGGACAGTGGACAGTTGGCAGTTGTCAGTTTTCAGTAGTCAGTTGTGGGTCGTCGGTATTCAATCTTTTGCTGACGACTGAGAACTCACAACTGCCAACCCCGCTCGCCTCCGAGCGGTGGGCGTGGTAGTATCTGCGCATCTTTACGTTTCCATTCGTGGATTTCGCGCGGGAGGCAAAAATGGCCGCCAGCAATCCCCAAGCACTCCGCATCTTATCGGTATTCCTCAAGGTATTTGGCGCGATACCTCTCCTTATCGGCCTAGGCCTTCTTACCGGTGCAGGGTTCATGGGCAGTCACAAGTACGCGGTCATTAATAAGTGGCCAACCGTGGATGCGGAAGTGACCAAGAGCGAGCTTGCCAGCCACCAAACAACCTTCGCCAACGATAGAACCCCCACCACGGTGTATGAGGCGCACATCGACTTCCGGTATACGGTCGGCGGAAAAGAGTACACCAGTCCCACCGGAGCCGATTATTCCACGTCGTCCTATGCCTCGATGAAACAGAAAGTCGACACCTACGCTCCGGGCACGCACCATCTCATCCGGTACAATCCTGCCAATCCCAATGACATCAGCTATGACGCCGGTTACACCTTCGGCTTCTTCGCGGCGCCGCTGATCATGGGCTTCGTTGGGCTGGGCTTCACCGTGGTTGGCGCGGCCCTGTTTTTCGGTGCAAGGGCAATCGGAAGGGCGAAGGTTGCTTGTTCCCGTTGCGGCCAGATGGTCGGGCGGGCCGAAGCCACTTGCCCCAATTGCGGCGCAGGGCTGGCGCAGAAAATCGGCTAAACGAAGTTACATCGCACCGCGCGGCATGGATCGGCACCCTTCGATGGCCCGTCAGGTCCCCATAAAGTTCATCTATAAGCGAGTGTGACCTTTTGTCCTTGACCCCCGCTGGGTATTAGCGGTTTAATCTGGGGGTTGGGGCTTATCCACTCACATTTGTAAATGCAAGGGGGAGAGGACTGCCCGTGGGAGGGATCTATGGCTCATTATACCCGGCGTGACTTCCTGAAGACCGGACTTGCCGCTGCGGCGCTCGCGGGCGCGGGAAGCTTCCCCCTTCGGGCGGCACGCGAAACCGCGACGGACTGGGTGACCCTCGGGAAATCCGGCGTCAAGGTGACGCGGTTGGCCTTCGGCACCGGCACCTATGCCGGGCGGGTGCAGCGCGAGTTGGGGCAAGACCAATTTACGCGGCTGGTGCGCTACGCCTACGACCAAGGCATCCGTTTCTTTGAAACCGCCGAATCCTACGGCGACATGCACCGGATGCTGGGCGTGGCGCTGGAGGGCATTCCGCGCGACAGTTATAAGCTGATGTCGAAGATCACCACCCATGGGGATACCGACCCACGGGAGAAAATCGACGAACTACGCAAGCTGGCTAAGACCGATTACTTTGACGTGATGCTGTTGCACTGGCAGCACGTGGCAACGTGGCCGCAAGATAGCCTGCGCTGGCAGGACGGCATAATGGAAGCGCAGACCAGACACGCGGTGATTGGGCGCGGAGCGTCGGTACACGGCCTTCCCGCGCTGCGACTGTTTCCGGGAAACGAGTGGCTTCAGATCGCGATGATTCGAATGAATCATACCGGTGCGAAGATGGACGCGGAGGATTTCAACACCGCGGGCCTGGGAAATGTCAGCGAGGTCACCGAGCACGTGAAGCAGGTCCGCAAAGACGGCATGGGCGTCATCAGCATGAAACTGGCGGGAGAAGGCACCTTCACATCACGTGAGGATCGCCAAGCCGCCATGAAGTACGCCTTCCGCACGGCCGGAGTCGATTGCGTGACGGTTGGCTACAAGAGCACGGCCGAGATCGACGAAGCCATTGAGAATTTGAATCTGGCCCTGGCTTAGTGGGGCATTTCAAAACATCGATTACGTATTGGGCCCCCCACTCCCTTGGGGGAGAGGGGTCGGGCGTTAGGGGGTCGGCGCGACTTCAACTTGAAGTACCCCATCCCGCATCCCACCGGGCCGGTGCTGATGGGCGAAGAGAAGTACGTGGCCCCGCACGGCTACAGCGACCACTACCACCACCCGAAGAACTGGATTGAGGCCTCCGCACCCGCAAGACTGTGTCACGCACTTTTGCTGATTTTAAACAACTTATCCGGATATCCCTGCACTTT
>DATJVT010000158.1:0-9233 GCA_035501695.1 Terriglobia bacterium
TTGGAAGTATGCACTGAAGATACTCACCCACTACGCTCTGAAGCCCGCGAAGATCTGGATGGCTGCAACCGTCTTGATCGCTGGGCACCACTTCATTCCGTATTCGCGCGAAGTTGTGGAGAAGATCGAACGCGAGGTCGCTCGGGTAGAATCGCTCCCGGACTTGGTCGCGGCGCCAGCGGAGAATAGCTGAAGGTCATCCTCATGCCGGCGTGAGTCCCAGGCCGGGGCCATCCGGAAGCACGAGCTTTCCTGCTTTGACTTTTGCTCCGGAAAAGGGATCGTTGGCGATCAGCAGGTTGCCGTCCAAGTCGGCATAGTCCACCAGGGGAGAGAGGTGGGCGGCGGCCGTCACGCTCACCGAACTGGAAACCATACAGCCCAGCATGGTCCTGAACCCCAGGGCGCGCGCCATCTGAATCATCTTGTGAGCCTCGAGGATCCCGCCTGCCTTATCGAGCTTGACATTCACACCGTCGAATATCCCAACGAGTTTGGGGATATCAGCGGGGTGCTGGCAAGCCTCGTCGGCAATCAGCGGAAGGTGGACGCGCTGCTTGACCCAACGTGTTTCCTCCAGCATGGCAGCGGGCATGGGCTGCTCGACGAATTCCACACCCTGAGTCGCGAGCCAATTAATCTTTCTTACCGCCTCCTCTTTATCCTTCCATCCTTCGTTGGCATCCACGCGAAGCGGTTTGTCAGTAACGCTGCGCACCGCGGCAATCGTAGCCTCATCGCTATCGAGTCCCACTTTGATCTTCAGCACCGGGAAGGCCTCCGCCTCGCGCACCTTCTGACGGGTGATTTCCGGAGTATCGATCCCGATGGAGAAGGTCGTGACCGGAGCGTCCTTCGGTTCAAGACCGAAGTAACGGTATAGGGGAATGCCCAGCTTCTGGCCGACCCAATCCATCAGGGCGATGTCGAGAGCCGCCTTGGCAGCATATTGTCCCGTGATGCGCCGGGCGATTTCCATTTGGAGCTTGGCGAATTGCCAGGGATCGGCGGCGGACACCAGATCCCGCACTGATTCCGCCGCTTGCTGAGCGCCCACCGCGTTCTCCTGGTAGCGGACAATGGGTGCGCCTTCGCCGTGGCCGGTGATTCCGTCGCGGATATATCGCACGTGAAGTGTGTCGCGGTACTCGCTGGACGACATGGTGGTTGTCCAGGTGTGGCGCAGTTTCAGGCGAACGATTTCGATTTCCAGGCGGGTGGACGAAGATGCGGCGACGGGGGCTTGCTTCGGCCCCGGGGCAAATCCCATCAACGAGGAAAGCTCGCGGGCCTTGAGCGCGGTTGTTTCGCCACCCAGGGCGCCGGCAGCGCCCAGCGTTTTCAGCCAACTACGGCGGTTCATTTCAGCCTCCGGCAGGCAACGAGCAGTTTTGCCCAGTGGGGATCCCTTAACCGGCCGATCTGCACGCCGGGGTGCCCATGAGTGGTGTCGTGGATGAATCTGCCGTGCCCGATGTACATGCCAGTGTGGGTAATCTTCCGGGGTGATGCGCCGAAGAAGAGTAAATCCCCCGCTCCGAGCTTGTTACGTTCTATGGGAACCACTCCCTGCCAGGCGGCTTGTACGTCGGCGTCGCGGGGCATCACGATACCCCTCCGCCGCACCAACATTTGGGTGAAACCCGAACAGTCGAACCCGAAGGCAGAGGTTCCACCCCAGGTGTAGGTGAGGCCGATGAAGCGCTTGGCGAGGTCGACCGCCTCTTGCGCGCTGAGGGGCTCGGGATGAGAAACGATGTCCCCGCGCTGAATCCAAGCTATGCGCCCGTCGGGCAGCCGGACCGGGAGCCAATCCTCATGCGTCTGCTCGTCGGCAGGGGCCTCGGGCCTTGCCGCCACCTCCAGGCGCGCCTCGAAGGGCAAGGTCAGCAACGGCTCATGCTCCGTCACCGAAGGCTCCCGATAGAGATTGGCGAACAGGCTGCTTACCTCCACGACCTTCCCCGTGGTCGCATACGCAGGACGACCCTCGGTATCGCGACGCAAAGAGGCCAGGGGCATCCACCCGGTGTAGTCATCCGGAGTCCGCACCTTCGCCCAATCGCCCCTTTCCTCAACCAGGCCGACACTGACGCCGAAGATGGCCTGCGAGACGACATCGGAGTCCTCCGAAGCCCCTGAGTACATGTTCGCCACGGGCTTCACCACCACGGCGCCCGGCGGGGCAGGCGCCAGCAAAGCCAAAACCAACAACCAGTTCACGCTGCACCCTCACTTAAATGATATGACGCGCCCGTATGAGCTGGAACGGCTGAGCCGGTCAAAGTACTCATACGTCATGCGGGCAACTTCTTCGACGGCGTGCTCCCCATCGTCATCCCGGCCAAGGTAGGTGGTGGTGACCGACATGATCAGCGGGTGGCCGGGAATGTCGATGAAACCGGTATCGCAGCGCACGCCTTCCAGCTCGCCCGGCTTATCGGCAATGGCAACGTCCTCGGGCAATGCCTTGTGAAACGCACTCTCCTTGGGCAGCCGCAGGAGTTCAAAATATTCCTTGGTGTGCGCCGTGTCCAGCGCCTGGCCGCCATGGACTTTTTCCAGCAGGGTCAGCATCTCGCGGGGCGTGGAGACATTTTCGTTTCCCTGCCTGGCGGCTTCGAGATCGATCATGTGGCGGCGCAACCTGGTTTCCTTCAGCCCGAGGCGAACCACCCCGGCGTTGATGTTGTCCATTCCCAAACGGTTGATCAGGATGTTGGTCGCAGTATTGTCGCTCAACACCACCATGAAGATGGCCAGGTCGCGCAGGCTCATGGTGACCGTCCCGTCGCCCAGCATCGTGATGATCGGTTCCGTGTCGCCCCGCGTCATCTCGCTGCGCCGCACCGTGTGCTTTTCGTCGAGAGAGAGTTTTCCCTCCTGCGCCTGGCACATCAACTCCAGGAGAACGGTCAGCTTGATGGAACTGGCCTGGGGGAAGACCGTGTCGGGAAGGCGCAAGAAGGTCTCGCCCGTGGCTTCGTCTTTGATGGCGTAGCCCATGACGCCGCCCAAATGTTCTGCGACGGAAGTCAGTCGAGCCTCGAGTTGTGCGTGCAGGGTTGACTGGAGCGTTTCCTGGGCGAACAACGGAGAGGCTGCAGCCAGAATCGCCGTAAGGAGGGACAGGGTTTGAATTGAAGCACGAACTTTCATTGTCTTGCTCCTTTGGGCCAAAACGATCTCACTCACGGAATGAACCGGTCCGGGCGAATTAATGCACCAAGCCATTTGGTTTGCTGTGCCAGTCTGGTAACATAGAGGACATGAGCAACGGTTCCAAGCCGTCCAAATTCTCGGGTGACTTTTATCGCAGATTCCTCAAACTTGGACGCGAGGACCGGCGAAGTGTGGCAGTGCGCATCCTTCGTAACCAGCGGGTCGTGGGAGATCTTTACGATCACTTCCTGATCCAGGAAGCCATGCAGGAACCAGGGGCGGACATTTCCTGGAAACCGCGTACCGGTCCGGAGAAGCCTGCGGCAAATTGATGTCGTACTCCATCCTCCTCCGCCCCGCTGCGAACCGGGATCTCTTGCGCCTCTCCCCGGATATTCTTGACAGGGTCGAGAAAGGCATGGCGCGTCTGCAATCGAGTCCCCGGCCGCCCGGAGCCAAGAAACCGGTGGGCTATGAAAAGGAGTGGAGATTGCGAGTCGGAGACTAACGCATCCTCCATGTTGTGGATGATGACTCACAGCAAGTTGTAATTGCCCGCGTAGTCCATCGCCGAGAAGCATACCGCTGATCCTCAAATCTGAGAGTAGGGCGCGGGGGAGAGAATCACGTTGGTAATATTGGAGACGATCTCCGGATCCGTATATCCCGGCGTGGCGGCAAGTTTCTTCCACTCCGGGTCGGCGACGAAGGCGGCCCAACCGCGGGTGCGCTCCTCCATATTGGCGAAGACCAGCATGTAAGTCAGGCTGGGCATGCCCGAGCCCACCAGCGTCTCACCGAAGAAAACAGGCCGCAGGCCGGTGCGCCGGAAGATGGCGATTTCCGCCGTATTGAACATCTCCATCTTGGTGCGATTGGCCTTTTTGCTGTGACTCTCGTAGGTGCGAAGTTCAAAGATACGCCCCGGGTTTCCCGTCGCGCCCTCGGGCAATTCCAATTTCGACACGCCGGCAAAAGCCCCCAGTACAAAGCTCTCCATCCGCAGGTATGCAGGTTCGGCGGGGGTAGCGTTGATGAAAGCGGCGCCGGCCCTCATGAATTCCGGGTCCGACAGTACCCGGTCATGGATGCCGACCACCGATTCGAGGGAGGGGTGGGGGATCAGCACGTAGAGCGTGGGGCTTCCCGGTCCAATGACCGTGTTGAATACACCCACGGGTTTGACTCCCAGCCGGTTCAGGGCGGGGATGGCAGCGTCGCGAAAGAAGTCGTCGATGGTGTGTTGCTGCGGCCCGCGCCTCAACTGGTATTTGCGGAGTTCATAATATTCGCGCCCACTCGCCGCGGGCGTACTCCCCGCGGCGGCCTCACCGGCGCGAGGTGTTACTCCCGCCAGGGTCGTGGCCGCCAACGAGGAAACCAGGAATCTACGCCTTTTCATGTCGTCCCTCCCAAGTTGTGAATCGAAAGTTCTGTCGCAGCATTGTATGTCATGTTCCGCTAATCCCAGAACCAAGTTTCTCTCCAGCCATCAAGGGGTGTGGACCTTTCAATCGCAGGTCTACACCAGTTTTTGCTGAATTTAAACAACTTATCCGGATATCCCTGAATTTTTGACATTGTTCTCCGAGAATTCAGCTCAACGTTTCACGCCAGCCGCAAATGGCCGCGGACCATTGAGCCGCAGGTTTGGAAAAACTTTTGCTGATTTTAAACAACTTATCCGGATATTCCTGCATATTAACACCTCTTTCGGTCGCTCCCCCTAGCTTTTCGATTTCCTCCAGGTTGCATTATCTTTCACAGAACCCTTGACCGAACCTGGAGCCCGCCGCCTTCGACCCAACCTGGGCCCCTGGGTCAATCATTTCGCCGCGCCAGATCGTTCCCCGGCTAGCCCTTGTCCTACCCCTCTTGCACGAGAGCGGCCATAGGCTATTGGAAAATCGGCAAAATGGTTGCCGGCGGAAAAACAGGAGCCGCGAGCAGGGGCGCTACGGTCAAAAGTAAGACAGGCACTCACGCCGCAACCGGCACGGGGCACCCTGAAACACCAGTGTATACTACAGGGGCGGCTTGAGATTTCCGGTTGTGGCGCCGGTACCGCCCGGGGGGAATACTTTGCGTAAACCTGGAGCAACAGCATCTATCCTGATTGCAGTCTTCTCAGTCCTTTCGATCGCCCAGCCGGGTGACGAACCTTCACTTCAGCCTCATCCCGGGACGGGTATCTTCCTCATGCTTTCCGATCTGCATTTTGATCCCTATTCCGACCCCGCCATCATGGAAGAACTGGGGGCCAAACTGCTTCCGGGATGCGGGGCGCCTGCTGCCGCTTCGTATTCGAGGTTCGGCAGCGATACGAACTATCCCCTCCTGAAATCAACGCTTGAGAACGTGTCTGCAATGGCCGCCACGAACCATATCCACTACGACTACGCGATCATAACCGGTGATTTTCTGGTGCACGATTTCGACACGACCTACCGCAAGTGTGTTGGCGGCGGGGCCGAATCGTACCGGAAATTTGCGAGGGACACCCTGGGCTTTGTCGACCGGGAGATTGCCAAGGCCCTGCCCGGCGTGCCGATATTCGCCGCCCTGGGAAACAACGACTCCGACCAGGGCGACTACGCAGAGCCCAGTGACTCCTTCCTCCAAGACGTCGGGCGCGACTGGAGCCACGCGTGGGGAAAGTTCCCACCGGCAGCACAGGAAAAGGCCCTCGCATCCTTCACCCGGGCAGGGAACTATGCCGTTCCGAGTCCGGTAACGCCCAAGCACGATTTCGTCATTTTGAATAGTAACCTCTGGGTGGCGCGGAACACGCAAGCTTGTAGCGACGCGGATCCTGACCCGCGAGGGCAATTTCAGTGGCTGGTCCAGGTATTAGGCGACGTCAAGCGCGCGGGGGGGACTGCCAGCCTGGTCCTGCACATTCTCCCCGGTGTCGATGCCATGAAATCCTCCCTGGGAGCGCCCCGCCTGCTCTGGACTGACCGCTGCACCCAGAGGTTCATAGCGGTATTGAGCGATTTCCGCGGCGTGGTGGACGGGATGTATGCAGGACACATCCACCGCGACGACTTCCGTCTGCTTCCCGACCGTGAGGGCCATCCACTTTTGAGCATCCATGTTGTTCCCTCGGTCAGCCCTGTCTATCTCAATAATCCGGCTGTGGAAATAGGATGGTACGACAGGAAGAATGGTGAACTGAGGGATTACGCCCCTTTCTATTTGGACCTCACCAGTCCCCAGCCTGCTTGGGCGATGGAGTATGTGTTCTCCCAGGCTTACGGCCGCGGCCAGGTCAATCTGGACGTTATTGGGGAGTTGTCTCGCGCGATCCAGCAACAGAGTTCACAAAGCGGCGTGGGCAAGAGCTACGCCCGTTATTACGCCGCGGGAGCGCCATCCCTCCTCACTCCGGACAACTGGCTGACCTACACCTGCACACAAACCGAGATGACGTTATCCGATTACGCCCATTGCAAGCTTGCCGGCGCAGGGCCGCACCCTTAGCTCGCGGGGGGGGAGAATGGTCGTCCTACTGCGGTTTTCCTGGCGTCGGAGGAACGGTTATAATAACCGGCGCGATCGAAGCGGAGGCGCCGATAACCAGGCTCGAATCGCCGATCGTGGGCGGCTACCCTATGGCCAGGCGGCACATCTGGCGCCAATCGAGGGCTTATGCTTGACGCACTCACCATACACCGACTGCACTTTGCCTACACGGTAACGTTTCATTACCTCTTCCCACAACTCACCATGGGGCTGGGGCTGCTGATTGTCATCCTGAAAAGTCTGGCTCTGCGCACCGGTAACGAGCATTACAACGACGCCGCGCGCTTCTGGGCGCACATCTTCGGCATCAACTTCGCCATGGGGGTGGTGACGGGAATCCCCATGGAATTTCAGTTTGGAACCAACTGGGCGCAATTTTCCCGGGCCGCCGGAGGGGTGATTGGGCAGACGTTGGCCATGGAGGGAGTGTTTTCCTTCTTTCTGGAATCGAGCTTTCTCGGGCTATTCCTGTTTGGAGAAAAGCGCCTGGGGCCGCGTGGGCACTGGTGGGCGGCCTTCCTGGTGTTCCTGGGATCGTGGCTCTCGGGTTACCTGATAGTTGCCACGGATGCCTGGATGCAGTATCCGGTGGCGTACCGCTTGGATCCGAATGGAGAAATCACGCTGGCGAGTTTCTGGGGTCTGCTGCTGAATCCCTGGGCCCTCTGGCAATACGCTCACACCATGAGCGGCGCCGTGATTACGGGGGCATTCGTTATGGCGGCGCTGGGAGCGTTCTACCTCCTGACTTCCCAGTTCCAGGCGCATGCGAAGATCTTCGTGCGGGTGGGTGTGATCGCCGGCCTGGTGGCGTCGCTGGCGCAGATCGCGCCCACGGGCGACCGCCAAGGACGCATGCTGGGTCTGCACCAACCGATCACCCTGGCGGCCATGGAGGGCTTGTTCGAGACGCGTCAGGGCGCGCCCATTGCCTTGATCGGCCAGCCTGACCTCCAAAAGAAACGCCTGGACAATCCTGTCGAGGTCCCGCGAATGCTCAGCTTTCTTACTTTCCGGCGCTGGATGTCGGAGGTGAGGGGTTTGAATGCCTTTCCCCAAAAGGATTGGCCGGACAACATTCCACTTCTCTATTACAGCTACCACATTATGGTGGGGCTCGGCACCATCTTCATTGCCATCATGTTGGTGGCGGCTTGGAAACTACGGCGCGGCGCCCTTTACGATTCGAGGGGGATGCTCTGGGCGCTCATGCTCTCGCTGCCGTTCCCCTACATTGCCAATACCGCGGGCTGGATGACGGCGGAGTTCGGCCGCCAGCCGTGGGTCATCTACGGGGTCATGCGCACCGAAGCCGGCATCTCTCCCCAGGTGTCCTCCGGCAACGCTTTGTTTACCCTTATCGGCTTCATGGGCATGTACACGGTCTTGAGTATCCTGTTTCTGTTCCTGGTCTACCGGGTCATCGAAAAGGGGCCGGAGAAAACGAATCACTGAGTCAGGGAATCAGCGAGCCATGGTAAAGATCGATCCACGCGGCAATGTCAATGATACAGTGACTCACTGATTCCCTGATTCACTCCAAGGGAGGGCGCGCATGCCAACCGTTTGGTTCTGTCTGATCGCCATCATGATCGCCATGTATGTGGTGCTGGATGGCTTCGATCTTGGCGCCGGAGCTGTTCATCTCTGGGTGGCAAGAACAGATGGGGAGCGGCAGCAGGTTATCCGCGCCATTGGCCCCGTGTGGGATGGCAACGAGGTATGGTTGCTGGCGGCGGGGGGAACGCTCTATTTTGCTTTTCCTGTGCTCTACGCCTCGAGTTTCAGCGGCTTTTACCTGCCTCTCATGATTGTCCTCTGGCTGCTCATCCTGCGGGGCATTGCGGTGGAGTTCCGCGGACACATGACGAGTGCCATCTGGCTGAGGTTCTGGGACGTGGTCTTCGCGGGAGCCAGCCTCCTGCTGGCGGTTTTCTACGGCGCGGCCCTGGGAAATGTGGTGCGAGGAGTGCCCTTGAACGAACAAGGTTATTTCTTTGTGGCGCTCTGGACCAATTTCCGCCTGGGGCCCGAGGTTGGGGTCCTGGATTGGTACACCATCATCGTTGGGGTGGCCGCACTGGTAACCTTGGTCTTGCACGGCGCCTTGTGGGTGGCCCTCAAAACGGCGGGACCTGTCCGGGACCGGTCTTTTCATTTGGCCCGCCGGATGTGGTGGGTGGTCCTCGCCCTGACGGTTGTGCTTACTGCCATCACTTTCAGGGTTCAACCGCAGGTTCCGGCCAATCTGGCGGCCCATCCATGGGGTTATGTCTTTCCGCTTCTGGCGGTCGGGGGCTTGGTGGGGTTGGCGTGGTTTATCCGCCGGGGCGACGAACTCAAGAGCTTCCTGGCTTCCTGTACGTACATCGTGGGCATGTTGACCAGCCTGGTATTTGGCCTGTATCCGTTGGTGCTACCTGCCAGTACCGGTTCTGCCTATTCCCTGACAGTGGACAATGCCAAGGCAGGCGAATACGGCCTGCGCATCGGCCTGGCGTGGTGGATTGTCGGCATGCTGCTGGTTTCCAGCTATACATTTTACG
>DATJVT010000159.1:0-31738 GCA_035501695.1 Terriglobia bacterium
CTTCGACCTCGCGGTGGGTGATGATAACCTCTTCAACGGTGACAAGCATAAGTGGAGCCTCCGCGTTTCCGTCATCAATCTGACGAACAAGGAAGCTCTCTACAATTTCATTTCCACCTTCAGTGGAACGCACTATGTCACCCCGCGCACCGTCACGGCTGAGCTGGGGTTCCATTTTTAGCGCTGCCCAGCATTAGGGTTGAAAAAGGGCACATCTCGCGGTTTAGCAGGACAAGCCTTCGCCCAGTCGGAAGGATTGGCGTCACGCGGGAGGGTGAATCACCCGAGGTGATAATACCCGTCCCGCTGCGCCAGCTCCACGGGAAGGCCGAACAGTTCGGTAAGGCGCTGGGGGGTAAGAACCTCGCTCTTGGCGCCGTCGGCAAAGACGCGGCCCTGGTGCAGAAGGATCACACGGTCGATTTCCGGGAGAATATCGGAAAGATGGTGCGTCACCATCAGGATTCCGGTTCCTGCCTGCGCCAGTTTCCGCAAAATGTCCCGGAGTTCCAGCGCCGCGCGAAAATCAAGGCTGTTGCTCGGCTCATCCAATAGCAGTGCTCGTGGATCGTGCACCAGGGCGCGGCCGATGAGCAGCCGATGTGCCTCCCCTGACGACATTCCGGTCATCTCGCGATCGGCCAGATGCCGCGCCTCCAGAAGGTCCAACACCCGGTCGGCCTTTTCGGTCATGGCCGCCGTGACCTGGTGATAGGGATAAACGCCAATGCTGCTGAAGAAGCCGGACAATACCAGTTCGCGGCCGGTGATTTCCCCCGTGCAGCGCTGCATCAACTCGTTGGAAACAATTCCCAGCAGGGTGCGCAGCTCGAAGACGTCCCACGTATCGCGACCCAGGATGGTCAGGGAGGTTTCGGGTTCGGCCAGCGGGTAGCACTCGCGCGCAATGGTCTTGATCAACGTCGATTTGCCGCATCCGTTCGGGCCCAGGATTGCGACGTGTTCTCCCGCTCCGATGGTGAGTGTAATGTCGTGCAGCACGCGTTTACCGCCCAGCACGACAGAAACGTGCCGGAAATCCAGCAGCGCGGGACGTGGAGCGGCACTCACTTGTGTTCTCATCGCCATCCGGTTTCATCAGAAAGTATATACGACGCCCACAGCGTGATTAAAGCATCCGGCGCCCCGCCCCGGTCTTACCTTTGTCCAACCCGTGGAACTGTACGCCTATGCCCTCGGCGTGACAATGGTGGAACAGTTTTTGGCTCAGGCGGCACGGGATTTAGGGGCCAAGCTCTAGGGGCCAAGGATCTTCCCTGCAAATCCAACTGAGGCTAAGATGCAAGCTTTATCGCGCGCCGCGAAGAAAAGGAAAGAGACGCCGGCGAGAGCACGAAGACCCAGACTATCTCGGCCGGGAACCATTGGGGGCGGCGGCGCGCAGGAGTCACGCATGCGATACTTCAACGGAGTGTTAGCGTTGGGAAGTGCCCTCCTGCTTCTGGTCGCGAGGGCAATGAGCGGGGAATCTCCCGTGCGAATTGAAAGCGGATTGATCACCGGAATAACCAACCCGAGCGGAGTTACGGCCTACCTGGGAATTCCTTTCGCGGCGCCACCTGTGGGGCCCCTCCGGTGGCGGCCTCCACAGGCGCCCGCACCTTGGGATGGGGTGAGGCAAGCAGACCATTTCGGCGCGAGCTGCATGCAGGATCAACCTGGTTCGCGACTTCCCTGGACCGAAGAATTCATGACTCAGGGGGCGGTGAGCGAGGACTGCCTCTTTCTCAATGTCTGGACCGGGGCGAAACCGCTTGGCGAGAAGCGGGCAGTGATGGTCTATATATACGGTGGCGGCTTCAACGAGGGATCGAGTTCAGTCGCGGTTTATAACGGCGCGGAGTTGGCCAAGAAAGGCGTCGTGGTAATCACTTTTAACTATCGCGTCGGCCCACTCGGGTTTCTCGTTCATCCTGAATTGACGAAGGAATCCGAGCAGCACTCCTCCGGAAACTACGGGATATTGGATCAGATCGCGGCCTTGCAATGGGTACAAAGGAATGTTCCTGCCTTTGGCGGTGATCCTGCTCGCGTAATGATCTTTGGGCAATCCGCGGGCGCCATTTCGGTTGCTGGTTTGATGCGCTCGCCCTTGGCCAAGGGCCTTTTCGTTCGGGCTATCGCGCAAAGCGGTCCCGGGCTATTTCCCGAAAGCCTGCACGGGGGAGGGACGACCTTCGAGCAACGTGAGCAGCAAGGTGTTGATTACGCCGAATTGATGGGGGCACACTCACTCGCCGGTTTGCGTGCGATGGGGGCCGCCGATTTCTTCAAGTCCCCATCGGGCATGCCTCCACGCGCCAATTTTCCGGTGACGGATGGTTGGGTGCTCCCCGCGGAGCATCCCGCGCATGAGGTCCCCCTCATGGTAGGCATGGTCTCCGGCGACGCGGGCTTCGCCGAGGGGTTCGGCCCGCCCATCGCTCCCACCCTCGCCCACTATATGAGCATGGCGCAGAAGAATTACGGCGACCTGGCGCAGACCTTCTTGAAGCTCTACCCCGCCGCAAATGATGACCAGGTGCCGGCGGCAAAGAGTGCGAGCCAGATCGACCGGGCCCGCGTCTCCCTCGACCTCTGGTGTGAGGGGCATATAAAGAGGAGTGCCAGGATCTACACCTACTTCTTCGACCACCCCATCCCGTGGCCCGCCCATCCTGAATTTGGGGCATTCCATTCCTCGGAAGTTCCGTACATATTTGAGACGATCAAGCTGCTCGACCGCCCGTGGGGACCCTCGGACTTCAAGTTATCCGAACTTATAGCCTCGTATTGGACGAACTTCGCCAAGGTCGGCGAACCCAATGGCCCGGGACTCCCAACTTGGCCGGATTATGAGCCGGGCAGGTATACCACGATGGAGATAGGCCGGCAGACGGGCCCCATCCCGGTCGCGAGCCCCGAAAAGGTGGATTTCCTGCGGAGTTTTCTGAAAAAACAGTCCCCATAACACGGAGTGCAACGCTGCAAATTGTGGGGCACAAACCTAGTGATGGGTATTGGGCTCAACACACAAGTCATCGTTTTCCTTTACTTCCGGATCGCAGTTGAGCTTCCCGTCTTTTTCGATAAACGGGATCCCGGCTTCTTGCAGACGGAAGCGGTTGGAATGGAAGTAACCGAAGGCCACCCTAAAGGGGGCATGTGAGCGAAGGTCTTCGAGGGCCGCCGCCGTGTCGCGAGTGGCTTGCCGGTTGGCGCGGAAATTAACAATGCCAATTCCTGCCACGTTGACACTGAGGATGAGCAATACCAGCCAGGAAAGACCGTGAAGTATTCGCCTTTCGGCGCTGGCGGCGAGAGGGGCCAAGGCTGCCAGAGGAATCAGCCACACCTGCGGGGAATACCGGGCCCACCAACAGGCGGAAACGGGTAAAACCGATCCCACAAGTATCAAAATGAGGGCCATGGCGAGCCAGGACGCCGCGCTGCGTTGCGCCATTCCTACCGCTAGGAGCAGCAGGGATAGCACCAATGCCACGGCGAAGAGTGGGCCGAACCCTCCCGTGATCACATCGGGCTCCGAGAAGGCGCTCCATTCGTCACGGTCAATTTGCCAGGGAGCCTTGAGCGTGGACTGGGGAGGCCACGTACGGGTTCGGGAGAAGATCGAAGCCGCGAGATTTGCAACACGGTTGGCCTCAAAGTAAGCGGGAGGAGTTGTCCTGACCATGGTGATCTTCGCGAAATCTCCAGTGCCGAAGAAGGGGTAGAACGGGTGGCCGTTTTCGACGGTGTTGTCCACGTAGGGGTTCTTTCCCAAGACGATTGTCCCCATCACTAGCGCCACCAAAGCCACGTATAAAGGTTTCCGCAACGATCGCTTCTGCCACGCTGAGACGGCTATGAACCCGGCGAAGAAGATCACGACATACACTAGTCCCGTGAACTTGACCAGGATGGCCAGCACCGAGGCTTCGAACACCAGTAGATTCACCCACGGATTGTCGTCATCGAAACTTAGGAAGCATAAAGCGGCGACACAGGCCAGCAGCGACGCCAATTGTCCATCGACATAGAAGGTGAAAACCTGGCAGACCGCCACGGGATTTGCCGCAACAAGTATCGCCCAAATAGCGGACCACCCTCCCAATCTTTTTTGCGTGCGCGTAAGGACCGCCAGCCCCATGCAAAACGCGGAGAACACAAGCAGGGGGTTGGCAAACTTCCCCGTCTCGATGCGCCCGGTCAAGCGATACATCGAAGCCGCGACCATCCATGGTCCCTTGGGAAAGGCGATCAGCTTGACATTCTGGTCAGTAGAGATGGGGCTGATATAGCGTGTAGTAAACGGATTCCACCCGTGGGCGAGCTGGTAAACACCCTCTTGTTGATACGCTTGCCCGTCAAAGGAGACATCGAAGAACCTCAGGCTGGTCCATGCGGACAAGGCCACGAGTATGACTATCAGCGCCGACACCACCAGCCTCGCGCGCAGGGGACGGGAGAAGTACATCCGCGCTCCCCATCCGTTGGCAAGGCATGATCCCACCAGGGCTGCGGGCAGCACCCATCCTCGGATCGGCATCCCCAGGAGCCAGCCGAACTCCGAGAGGGTCGCGATCAGGAAGAGAAAGGTCAGTATGGCGCCCCCGGCCAACATGGCAAGGCCATGGGTGGCAGAGGCCCCCCCCTCCGCGCTCTCACTCAAAGGCAAACCTCGCTACACCTTGGAATGCACGACATGGACGGAGGGCATGCCATCGAGTTCATCCACGAGCTCGATATCCTGAAAAATGTTGGGAGATTCTTTCTTGAAAACGCGGAAAACTTCCACTGCCAGTAAGCGGATTTCCGTATCGGCGTGGACGCTGCCGCGCAGTTCCAAAAAATGCCGCCAGGAGCGGGAATTCCCCGTCACAAAAATCTTGGTTTCCGTTGCATTGGGAAGGATCGAGCGGGCGGCTTGGCGGGCCCACTTGCGCCGGTCGCGCGGGGCCATGTCCGGATGCTTATGCTGCACGTACTGGGTCGAAGCCTCGGCGAGTTCCTCGTAGGCCTTGCGCAGCGACTCAATGGCCTGCTGCCATTTGGCCCGCAACTCGGGATATTCCTGGTAGAGTGGCGGCACCACGAAGCGCGCGTCACTCTCATCCACATACCGCTGGGAAAGCTGTGAGTAACCGAAGCCGGCACGATGGCGCACCAGTTCATGCGTCAAGGCGCGGCTGACCCCCGTGACCAGCAGGCACCAGACGGCATGCTCCAGCACACTGCCATGTTTGGACGTGAGGATGTTCTCGATGTACTCGCGATTGCTCTTCCGGCCTTTGCCAAACGACATGTAACAGGTACGCCCGGCGATTTCCGCCAGAATCTCACCCGCCACGGGGGCGTCGGTGGAAAACACCATTCCCTCATCGGCCAAAAAACGCGCCACCTCGTCGTCCGCGACTTGCTGGCGTCCGAGCAAGTACACTTTAGGCCGTGTGATGTAGGGATCCAGAGGTGTGCTGGTGGCCATCCGGTGGTGTCTCCGTGCCCTCTCCTGCGTGTAGAAAGTCCTATCGAAGTGTTGCCAGCCCGCAGAAGCTACAATTCCGAAGGCGCGGGCTCAGCGGGTCTAGGGCCGAACGTCGCTCGGCATGGCGCATCCCTGCTTTCCCGCCTGTGTGAGTAGTCTGGACGCCTTTCCTGCTGCCCGATTGCGACAATTCGGCCCGGGACCTTAGGCGCCGGCCGCAGGCTTGACACCACCCGTAACCGGTGCAGCTTTCTTGATGCCGGCGTACTTGCGCTGGAATCGTTCCACGCGGCCAGCGCTGTCTACCAGTTTCTGCTTGCCCGTAAAGAAAGGATGGCACTTGGAGCAGATTTCCAAGTGAAGAACGTCATTCTTGTAGGTCGAGCGCGTCCTAAACGTGTTTCCACAAGCGCAGACTACATTGACCTCGTGATAGTTCGGGTGAATCTTCTCTTTCATAAAACTCCTCGGTTGCCAAAAAGGCAATCCTACACTATACCGGCACGGCGCGAAACTTTCAATTTGATTTCAAAGGAGAAACGAAGCGCCTTCCCTTCGCCATCAGGCCTTGCCCCGCGCACGATCGCGCCTTCAACTATGCCCGAGGATCGGCACGCACACGGAGCGTACAGGATCTGCATCGTCGCTCAGAAGGAGGCCGATCACCCGGGCCACCTCGCCCGTAGTCACCCATTGGGAAAAGTCAGCCTTAGACATGGCGTGGCGGTTTGCTTCTGTGTCCAATGTTCCGGGCAGGATACAGTGGGCATGGATATTGTGCCCTTTGAGTTCGTCCGCCAGGATCTCGGTAAACTGGCGGACAGCCCCCTTGGAGACCGCATACGCGGCCATTCCCGCTCCTCCACCGTTCAGGATCGCTCCACTGGAGGTGGTGACGACCCTCCCGAAATTCTGTTTGAGCATCAACGGTATGATGGCGCGCGCGGCGAGAAAGACGGTACGCAGGTTCAGATCGAACATCCGGTCCCAGTCAACATCGCTGGTCTCGTGAACCTTCCCGGCGGCAAAACCCCCGGCAATACAAACCAGGAAGTCGATCCGCCCCCAGCGTTCCGCGACGTTGGCGACGAAGCCCTCCACGGCGGCGGCGTTTGCCATATCGGCTTTCGCTCCCCACAATTGCTCTCGCTCAAAGCCCGTGCGGCTTTCCAGGGCTGCCCAATGCGCGCTATCGGTATAGGGCACCGCCACCTTCGTTCCACCTCCAACCAGGGCAAGAACCACGGCATTCCCCAGAGCGCCGGTTCCGCCTGTAACCACTGCGACCCGGCTTGGCTTGTCCATGCAGTCACCTCGCCCGTCATCCGTTCCAAGGGGAACAGAAATGATAACAGATGTGCATGACGAGGGCGGGTCGAATCTCGGCCACCATGCTTGAAGAATACTTTCACGGGAAGGCGTCACCCCGGCTAGACGACCTTCCATTTCAATATGCATGTTAAATTGATAAGTGGTACAGTAACCGCATTTGACTTTACCAACTATTAACCTTACCATGCCAGGCGCAGGAGGCGGGTTTGCCATGATTGGCGAGATGCTGGACCATTACGAGGTTGAGAGCCGCCTCGGCGAAGGCGGTTCGGGTGTGGTCTATCGTGGGCGCGACTTGCGCTTGGGAAGGCCGGTGGCAATCAAGGTCCTGGCTGAGGCGCTGCGTGATGACGAACTCGCCTGGGGCCGCCTGTTGCGGGAGGCGCGCCTGGCTTCGCAGTTAAACCACCCTCACATTGCGGCCATCTATGATCTTGGGGAGGAAGACGGCCGCGCCTTCATTGTCATGGAGTACGTCGAAGGAATGTCGTTGGCGGATCTTATTCCCGAAGGAGGCCTGCCCTTAGAGCAGGTCATGCGGTATGCTGGCCAGATTGCCGAGGCGTTGGAATTCGCCCACCAGCAGGGAGTGCTGCACGGAGATCTGAAGGGATCCAACATTGTCATAACCCCCGACGGAGACATCAAGCTGCTGGATTTTGGGCTCGGCCGCCGAATTCCGCGACGTGGCATGGAGGAAGTCAGCAACACTTGCTTACCCTTGGCGGAGGAGGGGGCGACGGCTGGGACACTACCCTACCTGGCGCCGGAGCTATTGCGGGGCGATCCGATCAGCCTCCAGAGCGATATCTGGGCCTTGGGCGTTCTGCTCTATCAGATGGCCACCGGCGAACTCCCCTTCCACGGCGCCACCCCATTCGAGTTAAGTATGGAAATCATGGTGGGCATGCCGTCCAGGATGGGGCAAGTGCCTGAACCGCTCCTTTCCGTGCTGCGACGATGCCTGGAAAAGGATTCCCGGCTACGTCTTCCTCGAGTGCGCGAACTTGCCACGTGTTTGGAGAACCCCACGCACAGAAGTAGGGCCGTCTTGCCGGTGGGGGAGACTGCCGGAGCCGACCTTGCTGCCCCACCAGAAGCTCATCGCGCCGTTCACCGAACACTCACGTGGTGGGCGGCCGGAGTTTCAACTGCGGTCCTCGCGTTGCTACTTGGCGCGGTTTACACCCAGCACTTCTGGGTCCTTCGGCACACTCCCCGAGCCGTCCCCGAATCTCCCGCTCCGAGCGTGCCCACGGCAGGTAATCCCGATGTAAAGGTTTGGGTTAACACGGACTCTCAGACCTATCATTGCCCCGGGGCGAGATGGTATGGGAAAACCCAGGCAGGCGAATACATGTCACAAAAACTGGCGCGGGAAAAGGGATATCGCCCCGCCGCCAACCGCGCCTGTATGTGACAACGGGGAACCGCCCTTCCCGCATAGTAGGCGAGTTCACGTGAAATTTTGAAGTGTAAGCGCCAGGAGGCGTTTCTTCAGTCGCCCACCGACTCGTCTGTTGACGTAGCAACGGTTGTCGAATTGGCCCGGATCACGAAACTCTGATCCTGGTAGTAGAAGACGCCGCCTGTCTGCCCGTAAGCAACCGGGTTCGCCAGTAACGTGTAACCGTTCCAGGAGTTGGTCGCAGTGGTAAACAAAGAGGGAGTATAGGCGAAGGTATACCCGCTCTTAAAACCCCCCGCAAGCGAGCTATCCACTAAGCCCGCCGCAGTCGAAGACGGACCCTGGCCAGCAGGGGGCGGGCCCAAAGCCGTCAGTGTCGCGGAGTAGCCCGTGCCAAAGGTGGTGGCGTAAGTCACTTCCCCCGTGGCGATGATACGCATACTTTCAATGGCAGAAGCCTGATTGGCAGCAACCCGGCTGCGGAGGAAATTGGGAACGGCTATTGCGGTAATGATCAAAATGATGGCAACAACGATGAGTAACTCGATGAGCGAGAAACCCCGGTGGTCATGATACATGCCCGTTCTCCTCCTCCAAACGGACGCCAGACGGAAAAGATGGGACATCTTAGCCAAAAGGCCTCCGTCCATTTTCATGCACACAGCATGCCAACTTTTAGGCGTATCGCTAGCTCCTGACTGCCTGAAAACAGAGGTCTTGCTCAGTCGGGCGCGGCTGATGTTAGCACAAGCCGACGCGGAGGGGAATAGCTGTGGACAAAAAATGTCAAATCCGCCTTCCCGTAAAGGGGGTGCTTAACCATCAAAGTATTGCCTCCAAAGCTCACCTTGTGAACGTAGGACGCGGCCGGAGGCTCAGGGAGTGTTGGTGTTGGGACGGGTGTGAAGGAATCCGTCATCGATCTGTTGTTGTGCCCGCCTCACCTGATCCAACTTATATAGGGTAAGCTGGCGATCACGGAGGTTCTCCAGGATCTTGCGCTGCTGCTGGGCCTTCCTAAAGGCCACGAGTTGTCTCTGGCGCAAATCCTTCAGCGTGGCGACCCGATCGCTCCACGCCGCGAACTGCCGGGCGCGAACCCGCTCACTCGCCAACTCAAAATGCATTTCCCCGGCAATCATGCCTTGGGTTAGCGACCTCTGCAAACGCTGCAGAGCGGTGGCACGCTCACGTTTCGATTGCTCTAGCTGCGCGCGCGCCCTGATCCATTCGCGAGTGATAGCCTCAAGACGCTGGCGCTCGCGGCGCTCATAGCTTTCTCGCCAGCGCAGGACAGCCTGCAATGTGAAACAGAAGGGCATGGTTTCACTAGCCGGGAAGCGCCTGGAGGGCAGCGAGAGTCGCGTTTAATGGCATCTTCTCATCCCCCCGTTGTTGAAGGAATTTGGTCAAAGCCGGCAAGGCCTCTATGGCTTGGTCGAGCACGGGGTCAAGGCCCTTTTGATAGGCACCCACCCGGACCAGGTCTTCTGAAGCGGCGTAGGAGGCCAGAAGCTTTCGCAGCCGTCGCGCCTTTTCGAGGTGTTCAGGACCGCAGATAGCGGGCATCAACCGGCTCAGGCTGTCAAGAATGGAAATGGAAGGGTAGTGGTTCTGTGCACCGAGGCGCCGATCCAGGACGATGTGCCCATCCAGGAGTGCCCGTACCGCATCCACCATCGGGTCCTGCTGGTCGTCGCCTTCCATGAGGACCGTGTAAAACGCGGTGATGCTACCTCCGTGGAAGTGCCCAGCCCGCTCAATGAGTTGTGCCAACAAGGTGAAAACCGAAGGGGTATACCCTTTGGCCGTCGGAGGTTCGCCCGCCGCCAGTCCAATTTCACGCTGCGCCATGGCGAAGCGGGTCAGGGAATCCACGACCAACAGGACGGATTTGCCCTTTAGGGCAAAGTATTCGGAGACCGCCGTTGCCACCATGGCCGCTCGGATGCGTAGAAGAGGCGACTGGTCCGAGGTTGAAACCACCACCACAGAGCGCCTCCGCCCTTCTTCCCCCAAGGTTTTCTCCAGGAACTCCCTCACTTCGCGGCCCCGTTCTCCGACGAGGGCCATAACGGTAACATCGGCGGCGCTGCCGCGAGCCATTAGCCCCAGCAGCGTGCTCTTCCCCACGCCGCTGCCCCCGAAAATGCCCATCCTCTGACCTCGTCCGCAGGTAAGAAACGCGTCAATCGCTCGTACGCCGCAGCCCAAAGGCTCGGTGATCAACTTGCGGTTCAATGCAGTGGGACCGGGAGCATGCAACGGCCAGTAATCGCGGGCGTGATAGTCCCCCTGAGAATCCAACGGCTTGCCAGCGCCATCAATTACGCGACCGAGTAACTCTTCCCCCACCCGCAGGGTTGCCTTCGCGCCCCAGGTCACGATGCGGTCGCCGTAACGAATCCCGCTCAATCTGTCCAGGGGCATGGAGATGACGGTGGTGCCGCGGAAGCCCACTATCTCTCCCGCATGGGGGTCCCCCGAAGGCCCGAGGATTTCGCAGCAATCACCCAGGGAGCAGAATGGTCCCACTGACTCAACGATATGACCCACCGCTTTGGTGACCCGCCCGTACCAACGCGCCGTGGAGAGATTTTCAAGGCGTCGGAAATAGGGGGCCAGCAGCGAACCATCTTCCATAGGGATCTAGCATTGAGTGACGGTTAGGAAGCGCTCGTGGACTATCACTCTCCACTGCTCTTAGGTTTCTGGACTAGCAGATCAAAAAAGCCCTTTTCAATCTCCTTGAGCTGCGTCTCCAGGGTGAGATCGGCACAGCCCAATTCTGTTTCCAGCATGCAACGCCCTGCTTCCAATGTGGAGTCCCCCATCAGTTCAGGGGGCGCCTGCAAATCAAGTTGTGAGGCGAAGAATGCCTGCCAAGCCGGAAGCTGAGAGGGGTGGACCCGCAGCCGGACATGCGTCCCCGCGGCGATTTTGTCGAGCCCAACATGAACAACGCCCGCCAGAAGCAATGGGTCAATCTGAGCTTCCCGATGTAGAATTTTGCGTGCTATGGCCAGGGCCAATCCCACCACTTCGGCCTCCACCCGCTTAAAGTATGTTTCCCGCTCGCGGGCGAAGTCACGAACCGTCTGAAACATGGCCTGCTTCTCGGCCGCCAGCTTCTTCTCGAATTCTGCCCGCGTCTGGGCCATTCCTTCATCCCGCCCCTCGTTCCGGGCGCGTGCTTCACGGGTTCGAATCTGGTCTTCGCTTACCGGCGGTGGGCTCGCCGGCTTGGGCTCCTGAACCCAAAGGCGCTCGAGGGTGGAAGGATTTCCCCCGGTGACGGGGGGATTTGCCCCGGCGCCCGGGACTAGGGGAGACGGGTACACATAGATTTGCGCCTCCGGCTTCGGCTCCCCAGGCATCGGATCAGACCTAGACAACATAGGCATCATCCCCAAAGCTCTTCAGGGTGAGTTTTCCCTCTGCTTCGAGCTTGCGCGCCTGTTGCACAATTTCCTGCTGCGCCGCGGTAACTTCCCGAGAGCGCACCGGTCCCAACGCCTCCATGTCTTCCTTGAGCATCTGGGAGGCCCGGGATGACATGGTTTTGTAGACATGGTTCTTCATGTCCTCAGAAGATCCCTTGAGCGCAAGCGCAAGCGTCTTCTTGTCCAAATGGCTTAGCAGTTCCCGCATGCTACTCTCCGGCACGGAGAGGAAGTCTTCGAAGGTGAACATCAGGTTACGGATACTGAGAGCCAGCTTGGGATCGTCCTGCTCAATCGTTTCCAGGATGGTCTTCACGGTGCCGGCTTCGACCCGGTTAAGCATGTCGGACACGGCCTTGATGCCGCCGTAAGCACGCCGGTTTTGTTCCCCCAGGGCTCTGAGCTTCTTGTTGAGAACCAAGGAGATCTTCTGGACCATCTCCGGCGAAAACTGGTGCATTTCTGCCAAGCGGCGGACTACTTCCGCCCGCGTCTTTTCGGGTAGAAGCAATATGACGTCTGACGCCGACTTCAGCCCCAGGTGCGCCAAGACTAGGGCAATCGTCTGTGGGTGCTCGCCCTCCACAAACATCACGAGTTGCTGCGGGTCCGCTCTTTGCAGGGAGTCCAAGTTTGTGGCCCGTGCCTCTTGGAAGCTCTCGACCTCCTGAAGGAGGTGCTTGGCCCCATCCTCCCCAAATGCTTTTACCAACAGGGTCTTGGCGTATTCAGCCCCGCCCTGCGCAAGATACTCCTCGGTAACCGTCAGGCGATAGAAATCCTGGAGGATTTGGGCAGCGATTTCAGGGGAAATGTACTCGAGTTCGGAGATCTCCTCCGTAAGTAACTGCAAATCCTCCTGCGGCAGATTTCGATAGACTAAACTGGCAGCTTCCTCACCCAGAAGAACAAGCAGGATGGCTGCCTTGCGAAGACCCGTCAGGTTTTGGGCAGGCGGAGCCTTCGCTATCTCCACAGCCCCGGTCATGACTTACCCTCCTGTCGCATCCAGTTCTGAATCAGGCGGCTGGCCGTGGCAGGCTCCTTCTTCACTTTGTCGAGCAAGTTCTTCTTCAGAATGACGGCCTGTTTGGCCTCAGTGGGAGAGTCCGCCAGTTGTTGGATCGAGGCCTCGACGGCGCCCGCATCGCCTCCCGCCACAGCAGGCGCACCGGACACGTTCTTGGGCAAAGCTTCGCGTGGGACCTTCGCCATTCCAAGTTGCTTGGGGAGTTCCTGGAAGGTGGTCACAATCTGGCGTCTGATGGGACCCAAGACTAGCAGGTATATAAGGAGAAAAAGAAGGACGAGCGCCCCATAACGGATGATACCAATCCACTTGTCGATTATGGGCGCAATACGCTCAGTAAGAGTGGGAGGAACAGGTTTTTCAAACGGCAGGGTCTGAAACGAGAGATTCTCCACCGCCACCCGATCGCCACGTGTGGGATCGGCGCCCAGTGCTGCGCTCACCAGGGCTTCGATCTGCTTCATCTCGTCCGGGGTTCGTTTCCGCCGCATTTCGATCTTTTGCCCGTTCTGCTCCCTGCTCTCCGTGGCATCGTCCACCAGAACTGCCGCGGCAATTCGTTTGAGAGTTCCTGGGGGTTGCACCGAATGCCGGACCGTCTTACTCACGGCGAAGGTCTTGCTTTCGGTGCGAAGTCCCTGCGACTCGGAATCGGCTGGCGCTGCGGGCTTCGGGGCGGGGGTGGGTTGTTTCCCGGGGACGTTAGACGGGGTTCCCGGGGGACCCTGTGCATCGCTTTCGCTGACACGTTCCTCGGAGATCTGTGAGGTCAGGACTACCGCCCCGTTCGGGTCGTAGGTCTCCTGCGTGCTGTCGCTGGTCGCAAGGTCATACTCCACTGTGACGTTGGCGCGGGCCTTTCCGGGTCCCACGACTGGCTCCAGGGTGCCAACCACCTTTTGCGCAAGGGCCAGTTCATATTCCACCCAGTGCCGCGGCCGGTTGGCCGAGCCGCCGCTGCGCGCCAGAATTGGCATTTCTCCATCAGCGTTAATCAACGTCACATTTTCAGGTCTCAAATTGTCCACTGCACTGGCCACCAGGTGAGTAATGGCCTCCTGTGCCTCGTCTTCTAACCTTCCGTCGCGTAGGCGGATGACCACCGATGCCTTGGCTTCTCGATCCTGTTCGGTGAAGAGTGATTCCTGGGGCAGCACTAAGTGGACGCGCGCCGCCTCAATCTCCCCTATCGTCTGAATGGTGCGCTCCAGTTCGCCTTCCAGGGCCCGTTGATAGTTCACCTTTTCGGCAAAGTCGCTCCCCGCCCAATTGGGTTTGTCAAATAACTCAAATCCCAGTCGGCCGGTCTGCGGCATCCCTTCCGCCGCTAGGTCCAGACGCGCCCTGTCCAGTTGGTCGGCAGGGACCCGCAGGGTCGTGCCGTCGCTCGATTGCTCAAAGGGAATGTTTTTTTCTGAGAGACGACGCGATAGAGTCTGTGCATCACTTGCAGACAGCCCGGAGTAGAGGTTTCGGTAATCAGCCCTATCCAAGAGGGTGACGAGCAGCCAAATGGTTCCCGCCACCGCGGCCGCCCCTAGCGCTAGCGTGATCTTTTGACGCAACGTCAGGCCGCGCACGAAAGCAGCAATCTGATTGGCCACCTGGTCCGCATTGACGGCCATCTTAGTTCTCAGCCTTCAGCCGTTAGCTCTTCGCCTTGCATTTCCCTCTCGCCACTCTCGGCTGGAATCACGGCCCGGCCCAGCTTCGCGGGTAGCTGAAAGCAGAGAGCTAAGAGTTAGAATTGCATCTGGGAAATCGTCTGGTACGCTTGCACAATCTTGTTGCGAACCTGCATCATCATCTGAAATGTGAGATCGGCCTTTTCAACCGCTACCATCGCCGTGTGAAGATCCTGCCCGTTGCCTTGCAGTACGCTGGTGACCTGCTGGTCCGCCCCGGATTGCATCTCCTGGACTTTATCCATTGCGCCTTCCAGCGTATGGAAGAAATCCGACCGGCCGCTGGAAGTGGTACGAACGTCCAGTTGGACGTTTCCCCAATCGATTTGTGGTAGACCTGATATGGCGTTGCCCAAGGTCCTGCTCCTAGGTCAGAATCTGGATCGTCTCGGAGATCATCGCTTTGGTGGCCTGCACCGCCGCCACATTCAACTGATATGCCTGGGCTGCCCCCATCAAGTTGACGATCTCCTCCACCGGGTTGACGTCGGGGAAGGAGACGTACCCGTCGGCATCCGCATCCGGGTGTCCAGGTTCGTATCGGCGCAAGGGGGGGGCCTCGTCCTGCACCACCTTCGCCACCCTGACCTCCCGTGCGTGCAGATCCCCAAAGCGCGCTAGGGTTTGGGCGAACTTGCCTCGCCCCGGGCGCACCGTCCCAAATACCACCAGTTCTTTCCGGTAAGGTCCCCCGGCCGGGGTACTGGTGGTCTCGGCGTTCGCCAAGTTGCTGGCCACCACTTCACCGCGCTCGCGCTCTGCCGTGAGGGCCGAGGCGTTGATATCGAGGACTCCAAACAAGTTCATGGCGCTATTTCCCTTCGTTGATGGCTGTTTGGACCATATGAAGTTCGTTACGCAGCAGCTCCACGCCGGCACGGTACTGAAGCTGAACCTGCGCCAGTCCCAGAGTCTCCCGTTCCAGGCTCACATTGTTTCCATCCGGGCGCTCGATCAGACCTTTCACTTTCCGCACATGGGGCGAGATGGGGGCGGCTTCCAAGCGTTGCTCGGCGCGCCGCATTTCGTTTTCAAAATCCACATCCTGGGTGCGGTATCCGGGAGTATCGATGTTTGCGAGATTGCTGGAAATCAGCTCATGGCGAAAGGAAACGAGATCCAGGTAATGCTCGACCCGCTGCATGGTCGGAGATTCAATCCAATTCATGACACCCTCCGGGGAGGCAAACCATACTCGCGAATCTTGTTACGCACGGTACGCAGGCTGATGCCCAGCATCCCTGCGGCGCGCGTCCGGTTACCTCCCGTCGCATCCAGGGTTTTCTCCAAAAGGCTTCGCTCCAGTTCGCGCAAGGTCAGCCCGGGCTCAAATCCCCCAGGGGAATCACCGGTTTGAAAACCGGCCTCGGGAAGAAGCTCCAGCCCCACCGCCGGGCCGGGAGCCAACACAAGAGCCCGACGGACGAAATTCTCTAGCTCGCGCACGTTCCCCGGCCAATCGTAAGCCTGGAGGCGCTCCAGGAGTTCCGGTAGGAACCGTACGGCGCGCGAGCACGATGCCGACAAGTGTTTGCATACAAAGTGCTCGATCAGATCTGGAATGTCCTCGCGTCTCTCCCGCAGAGGGGGCACTGTGAGCGGGATGACGTTCAGCCGGAAGAATAGGTCGGCGCGGAATTTCCCCTCCGCCACCATGGCCCCCAAAGGACGGTTAGTGGTGGCGATTATGCGTACATCGACGGGCAGTGGACGTGTGTCGCCCAGGCGATCGATTTCTCGTTCCTGCAAAACACGCAGCAACTTGGGTTGCAGGCTCAGAGGCATCTCGCCAATTTCATCGAGTAACAAGGTTCCTGTATTCGCGAGCTCGAATTTCCCGGCTTTAGATGCTGTGGCGCCCGTAAAAGCCCCCCGCAGGTGTCCGAACAACTCGCTTTCCAACAGAGTATCGGGAAAGCCCGCGCAATTGACCGCAACAAATGGGCGCTGGCTGCGCGGGCTGGAGCGGTGTACCAAGCGCGCAAGCAGTTCCTTGCCCGTCCCGCTCTCGGCTTCCAGCAGAATGTCCGCATCTGTGCGCGCCACTTGCCGGGCGCGATCGATAAGCCGTCGCGCAATTGCCGAGTGACCGATGAAGTCTCCGCCGCTCACCAATGGGTTCCGGCTTGCCCGCGAGCCCATGACCCTTACCGCGGAATCCCTGAGCTGCTCGAAAGAAATGGGTTTCACCAGGTAATCGCATGCTCCCTCCCGCATGGCATTGACGGCCTCCGGAATGTTGGCGAAGGCCGTCAAGAAAATCACCGCCGTCTCCGGCGCCAGAGCACGGACTCCTTGCATGACTCGCAGCCCGTCACCGTCCGGCATCCGCATGTCGGTAACCACCAGTGGGCAAGGCGCCAGGCGGAAGCGTTCCAAGGCTTCGTTGGTTCCCCTTGCCGTCGTCACCCTCCACCCTTGGCGGCGGAAATTCGCCTCCAGGGCGGCGCGCATGGCGGATTCGTCATCCACAACCAGAACTTGATCCATCCCCCCGCCTTTCGATCGGATGATCTGGTGAAGAAAAAGCGAAAGCCGTTAAGAAAAACTTGGGAGCACCCCCATTGTTTTTCGTGAGATCACCCGATCACCTCAATTTCCAGCTACAGGCAGCGTCAGCGTAAACGTCGCCCCTTCTCCCCCCCGGCTTGCCACACGAATAGTGCCGCCGTGTTGCTCGATGACCTTACGCGTCACCGCTAGTCCCAGCCCCGGACTGCCGGAATGAGTGGTGAACCCAGGGTCAAATACCTTCTCCAGGTTCTCGGGGGGGATGCCCACCCCTTGGTCCGTAAAGGTAATCGCTACAAGGGGGGCGGACTTCCCTCCATCGTATTGTGCCACCTTGACGGAGAGCGTTCCGCCAGGTTGCATGGCCCGAAAGGCATTGACCGCCAGATTGAAAAATGCCTGCTGGAGTCTCGACGGGTCGGCAAGGATGGTGGTGGGAACGATACCCTGCGCTGCCCGCCAGTCGATGTGCATTTCCTTCTGGCGCGCCAGCGGACCCAGAAACTCCACGGTCTCCCCCACAAGCTGAAAAAGGTCTATCGACCGGCGCAGTGGGGACGGCTGACTGTGAAAGTGCAAAACGTTGTTTACCGTCGCCGCGAGGGTACGTAGGCCTGCCTGGATGTGATTAATCCAGGGTTGCAGTTCGGCCTGGCCCGCCAAGGCATCGCTCAAGAGTCCTGCGAACAACTCCAGACTGCCCAGCGGGTTTCGAATCTCATGGGCGAGAAGGGTGGCAACCTCCGCCAGCGCCTGAGTGCGTCGGGAAATCTCACGTTCGCTCTCTAGTTGCTTGATGTCCGTCAAATCGCGCAAGATCAGTATGGAGTCGCCCGCCTGGAGGCACGCACGCGTTACCCCTACCGTCTGCCTTCCTTGCGTGCCCTCCACGACCCATTCCTCTTCATGACTGAATGGCTGCCGGGGAAGCGCGGCGAGCAGAGGCCTTAGCAGGCCAGGCACAGAAGTTCGTGGCAGCGATGACGGTTCACTTTGCGCATGGAGCATGCGGCTTGCGGCCGGATTGATCAATCGCAAGTCCATACGACTGTCAAACACCAGCACGCCGCAAGGCAACCCTTCGACAATTCTGGCCAGATAAGCACGCATCCGCTCGTTTTCTTCCAGACTTTGAGTTAGGCTGCGGTTTTTGTTTTCGAGCTCATGTCGCAGACGGCACACTTCCGCCTGCAGCTTTGAGTAGGTCGTCTCTAGCGCCCCCGCCGTCTGATTAAAGGAAGCGAAGGCGGCCGCCAAATCACGCTGGGCGGACTCCGTCGGACGAGACGGGGAAGCGGGCTTTCTTTGCCGATCGAGGTGAAAACTCTGCATTGCGAAAAGTTAGGGATGCACGGAGGCTGCCAATTTCAGGTCTCACGGATGAGATTTTTCTCAGGCGAGGGTTCCCCCATGTCCCATGAAAGGTGTTCCGGCCCAATTTCCTGCCGCTCTTCTGCCAGGATAAAACCCCGTTCAATGACTTGCCGCAATTGCCGGACGTTTCCGGGCCATGAATACTGGTCGAGGGCTCGTGAGGCCTGCGGCGATAGCGTCTTGCGGTGGGCGTGCTCTTCCCGTGAGAAGAGGTCGAGGAAGTGTTCGCTCAGGGGTTGGATATCCTCCCGTCGCGAGCGTAAGGGAGCGATGTCGATGGGAAATACCGCCAATCGGTAATAGAGGTCGTCTCGGAACCGCCCCTCTTTAACCAACCGGGGGAGGCAGGAGTTGGTGGCGGCGATGATGCGAGCATCGACACGCACAGGCTCGGAGCATCCCAACCGTTGGACTTCTCCTTCCTGCAAGAAGCGCAGGAGCTTAGCTTGCATGGAGAGTGGAAGGTCTCCAATTTCATCCAGGAACACCGTCCCACCCTGAGCTAACTGCAGGCGCCCCAGCCGCGACTGAACCGCGCCCGTAAATGCCCCGCGGTTGTACCCGAACAATTCCGCCTCAAGGAGGGGTTCAGGAATCGCTGCGCAGTTGATGATGACATATGGCCGTTCCTGGCGCGGACTCAACAGGTGCAAAGCGTGCGCCACCAATTCTTTGCCTGTTCCGGTCTCACCCGTCAGCAGCACGGTGGTTTGCCGCGGAGCCACCAGCCGGGCGAGGCGATAGACCCGGCGCAATGATGGACTGCGCCCCTTCATACCGGGCAGGCCGGCAGTTTCATCGTCAGATGAGAGGGATGGAGCCACGCATCGCGCAGGCGGGAGGGGAAGGTCCACAGGTATGCGCGGCTCGCGTGAATTCTGAAGAAGACGAAACAAAATACCCCCAGGCAGGTTTGAACTCGGTTCATCCACTCCGTCTGCGCTGCCCCTTTGTGAGTCGATCAGAATGACTTCCACCTGGGGGTGTCGCGCACGAATGATCTCGATGAGTTCCCCAGCATTCAAGTCAGGAAGGATCCGATCGAGTAGCAGGGTCCGACAGGGGCCATCCTCAATCATTGCCAGGGCCTCCGCGCCCCCGCCCGCTTCCAAAGCGAGGTGATCGCTCGCGGCGAGTTGCTTCACGACACGCTCGCGAAACGAGGTGTCGGAACTGGCAACTATGATGGAGTGAAGGGATTCTCTGGTACTTTCAAGGACACAGGTGATCATCTTTTCCTCGCCGGCTCAGCTTAACCTTTGTCTCGCATTCTTAAGGTAGATCAGGCCAGAATTAGATTCTTCTCGGGAGAAGGGCATGCAGTGAGATCGGAGAATCCCCGAGGGACTCCATGTCCCCCTTGGAAAGAGGGATCTCATGAAGGATTTCCCACTTCATCCTGCGGGCACCAAGGGAAATCGCACGCGAATGCGGCCGGCGTCATGCCCGTCAGTGATCATCTCGAGTCTGCCGCCCAGCCCATCCACCATGCGCTGGCAGATAACCCATGCCAAAGACCCGCTTTTGGCAGCATGGGAGAAGAGGAAGCCGGGAGTGGGGATATCCTCAAGTGCCTTAATCTGGAAATATTGGGAATCAAATCTGGGTGCTGACAGGCGCATTAGTGCCTCCCCTTCCGCGGCCAGAAGGTCCACTGCGATGACCCCACCGTCTGAGCTGTTTTGGATCACCCAAACCAGCAAACTCTGAAGGGCCTCGCGAAGACGGTCCGAGTTTGCCCTGATCTTCATTGTCCCCCGCGTCCTGAACTGCAGTCGCAGGCCTCTCGCTTGCGCCAGGCCCTCCATTTCCAGCAGAATTGCCGCCACCGTGGTTTCCAGCAAGACGTGCTGAGGGGGACCCGCGGCTGCGCCCGCCTCTCCAAGATCGCGTAGTGTAACGATCATTTGCGACATCTCATCGGCGAGGTGCAACGATTGTTCGAGCAGGGACCGGTAATCGGTTGCCGAGTGCTTTCCCATCAGGCCCAACTCAATGCCACCGCGCAAGGCAGTCATGGTCTGAGAGAGGCGGTGCGCCACGCCCGAGAGGCACTCGCTGCAATCATTGGAGCCGCTTGATCCAGGGGTGGCACAAGGGATCGAACCGCTCGCGCTCGCGTTAGGGGATGCCGTTGCGGCTGGCGGAACGGACCGACAAGTCAAGTACTCGATTGAGTCAGAAATACCGCGCCGCAACTCCGGTTCGTTTTCCCCCTGGGGCTTGAAGTCATTCAATAGTTGCTTTCGGTCTTCCATTGTTCACCCCGAGGACTAAAATCTTGGAAAGTCTCAGCCTATCTCCAACTCGATCGAATGCGGCCAGGGCCGGTTTGATTTTCCTAGGCCTCGTCTCCGACTTGATAACCCACTCCCCTTATCGTATGAATCAGATTCCGACCGAAGCCGTGATCCACCTTCTTCCGCAGATAGTTGATGTAGACGTCCACCACGTTGGTCATGGTGTCGAAAGAGAGATTCCAGACGTGTTCGATAATCATGGCGCGGGTCAGGCAACGGCCGGTGTTGCGCATCAAGTACTCGAGCAGGGAGAATTCCTTTGGGGTGAGTTCAATGTCCTTCCCAGCACGCTTGACGACCCGTTCAACCCGGTTCAATTCGAGGTCCCCCACGCGGAGCAGAACCTCTGCGGGTAACGCGGCGCGGCGCAGAAGGGCCCGAACCCTCGCGGAGAGTTCGGTAAAGGAAAAGGGTTTGGTGAGGTAATCATCAGCTCCGAGGTCCAGTCCCTTCACCCGGTCTTCGACGCGGTTGCGACCGGTCAGAATGAGCACGGGCAAAGCCGGCTTGGTGTCACGGATGTGTTTGAGTACTTCCAGCCCGTCCACGCGTGGAAGGGTCAAATCGAGAACCGCCACGTCATAATCAAATTGGCCCACCATGAACTGCGCTTCATCCCCATCCTGTGCGATGTCCACCCCATACTGCTCAGCTTCCAACCCCTTCTGAACAAAGCTGGCTACCGGTTTATCATCTTCGGCAATAAGGATTCGCATCTTGTCACCTTCTCCCAAGGGCTGAGCGGCTTTAAGGCCTTCCAGTGCCACGGGAAGTGATGCGATCCCTGCACCGGTCTTGTCCCTTGCTGGCGGCCTTGCCCTCGTTAATCATCCCTTAATTTCGGCCGGAAGAGGGGGAAGGTTGAGGAAATCTTAGCGAGGCGAAATGGAACTTGCACCCGGAGAGCCTTATTGGTAACTTGGTTGAGGGCTCAGGAAAGTCCAAATCAACATGCGGGTCGCAGAACCCGCGAATCGTCTCGCGTGTGGTGGCGAGAGAGGAGGGACTTTCTCTGTTGAGTGCCGGAGAGGGAGGAATGAAATATGAGCAAGGTGAGGGTGTTGGTAGGCACGCGGAAAGGTGCGTTTATTCTGGAATCCGACGGCAAGCGCAAACGATGGAAAGTGAATGGCCCCCACTTTACGGGCTGGGAAATCTATCACGTCAAAGGCTCCCCCGCTGACCCGGACCGCCTGTATGCATCACAGACCAGCGGCTGGTTTGGGCAGGTCATCCAGCGTTCCAGCGACGGAGGCAAGACGTGGGAAGCGCCTGGCGGAGGGGCAAGCATGGAACCGGGCCAAATGCCCCGCGGCGAGAGCAACAAGTTTGTCTACGACACCACTCCCGAAACCGGCAAGCCGCTCACCACGCACCAATGGTATGACGGCACGCAGCACCCTTGGGAGTTCAAGCGCGTCTGGCATCTCGAACCGTCGCTGACCGATCCCGAGACCGTCTACGCCGGGGTGGAAGACGCCGCAATGTTCAGGACCACTGACGGCGCTAAGACCTGGCATGAACTTTCCGGATTGCGCGGCCATGGAACCGGCCCCAAATGGCAGCCCGGCGCTGGTGGGATGGGGCTGCACACCATCCTGATCGACCCCACCAATCCCGATCGGATCTACGTCGCCATTTCTGCCGCCGGCGCGTTTCGAACCGACGACGGGGGGAAAACTTGGAAACCGATCAACCAGGGTTTGAGGTCCCAATACATTCCAGATCCCAATGCCGAAGTTGGTCACTGCGTGCACCGCATCGCCTTGCACCGGTCACGCCCCAACGTGGTGTTTATGCAGAAGCACTGGGATGTGATGCGCACCGATAATGCCGGCGACCAATGGCAGGAAGTGAGCGGCAATCTGCCCACCGACTTCGGTTTTGTGATTGATGTGCATGCGCACGAACCGGAAACAATCTACGTGGTCCCCATCAAGAGTGACTCAGAGCACTTTCCGCTGGACGGGAAGCTGCGGGTGTACCGCAGCCGCACGGGCGGCAACGAGTGGGAACCGCTCACCAAAGGCCTTCCCCAGAGAAACTGCTATGTGAATGTACTCCGCGACGCCATGGCCGTGGACCAACTTGATTCGTGCGGACTGTACTTTGGCACCACCGGCGGGCAGGTTTATGCGTCGGCCAACGCGGGCGACTCCTGGTCGCCTATTGTGCGGGACTTGCCGGCTGTATTGTCTGTCGAGGTCCAGACGCTGCAATGATTCGCGTGGTTCTGCCGTTCCACCTCCGGACCCTCGCGCAGGTTGGAGCCGAGGTGCAACTCGATATCGCCGGCCCGATCACACAGCGGGCGATCCTCGACGCCTTGGAAGCCCGCTACCCGGTACTATGTGGAACCATGCGCGACCATGTCACCCTCAAGCGCCGGCCGTTTATCCGGTTCTTCGCCTGCTCGGAGGATCTATCGCACGAATCGCCGGACGCGCCGCTGCCTGACGCCGTTGCCAGCGGGGCAGAGCCCTTTCTGGTCATCGGCGCCATCGCCGGCGGTTGACCCTTTCCGTTCGGGTTTTGGCACACTCTCATTGAGGTGCGGTATGCCCCCAAGGCCGCCTATCCAACCCCTATCCGGATGGCAACACCACCCTGCTTTCCCATTGGGGAAAAGTTACCCGTGAAGCCTGGCTGATGCGGATCGGTAGCAATGATTTAGATAAGGTTCCGGACCACGAAGCGTCGTTACCCAGGTCCTGTTTCACTCCCCTTCGACATTACCAAGTCTCTCTGTTGACGTTGGACCATTGCGCCCGCATACTTGACCCTGCGAACTTCATGGTTGAAGGCCGGATGCAGACCAGAAAGGAAAGGAGCTTGTCTTAATGAAAGCCTCGCGCCGGAGTTTTCTGTTCACGACCGTTGCAACTCCCTTGGGGGCGCACTTTGATCCGCTGGGAATGGGTCGCATAGTGACCTGGGCAGCCGCGCCGGCTGCCGGACAGATGCAATTTGAGAATCCGCAGCTGGTCCGGTACGACTCCAAGTGTTTCACCTTCAACGGGAAGGATACGCTCATCATGAGCGGCGCGTTTCATTATCCTCGTTGCCCGAAGGCGCTTTGGAGGGACCGCCTTCAGAAATTCAGGGTGGCAGGATTCAACACCATTGAGACTTACGTCTTCTGGAATTATCACGAACCGCAGGAAGGCAAAGTGGACCTGGCGGAGTTCGAGGAGTTTGTCAAGCTCGTTCACCAGATCGGTTTCATGATGATCGTCCGTCCCGGTCCCTATATCTGTGCGGAGTGGGAGCGCGGGGGAATTCCCTCCTGGGTGGCGGCCAAGCGGTTCCCCCTGCGTACCAATGACCCGCAAAGCGTGCGGTCTTCGCAGCACTGGTATTCGGCGGTGCTTCCCATCATCATGCAGAACCAGATAACCCTGGGCGGTCCCATCATTATGGTGCAGGTGGAGAATGAATACGACTACAGACCCCCCATGCCGGATGACGCCAAGCGCGAGTACATCCGCGCCCTGGCGCAAATGATGTGGAACGCCGGCATCAGCATTCCCGTCATCACTTGTTGGACCAAGCAGGCGCGCGAGAATACTGACCCCGAAATGGCGCGGATCATGGACACCTGCAATTTCTATCCCCGCTGGAAGGTGGTAGCGGAACTCACCCCTGCGCTGGAGAAATTGCGTCGCGAGGAACCCGCCTCGCCTTTGGCCATCTCGGAACTTCAGGGCGGATGGTTCAGCGAATTCGGCGGTTTGCTTTCGGCGAACCAGGATGGCGTGGACGCCGCACAGGTCAGCCTGCTCACCAAGACGGCGCTGGAGCTCGGAGTCACCTCCTTTAATTACTACATGGGTTTCGGTGGCACCAATTTCGATTGGGCCGCGAAAAGACTGACCACCACCTACGACTACGCCGCGCCCATTCGCGAACCCGGCGGCCTGTGGGACAAGTACTACGCCGTTCGCGGCATCGGTCAGTCTTTGCGGTTGTTCGGCAGCGTCCTTACCCGGGCAGTACCGGTGTCGGGGGTGCAGTCCACGAACGAGAATGTCAGCATAACGGAACGCTCCAACGGCCCCAGTGCGGTGTTGTTTGTCCGCGAAAACGCCAATGCGCCGCAGCGCTTCAAGTTGACATTCATTGATTCCCACAGCCCCAGCAAGCGTTTTATCCTCGCTCCCCGGCAGGGTGAATTGGACCTCGCACCTCGCGAAATGAAGATGCTCCCCGTGCAGATTCCGGTCAGCGGGGGAAGGCTGTGCTATTCCACCGGGGAAGTGCTGGCGCACGGCGTCAATCTGGACCGCGATTTCCTGATTCTCTACGACGTGCCGGGACGAACCGTGGAAATGGGAGTGGCCACCGAGGACGAACCGAAGGTGGAGGGCGCCACAGCTTATCGTTATTTGGATTCGGAATATGAAACGTCGGTCCTGGGTGTGGACGTTGGCGCCACGGAAACGATGCTGCTCTATCAAGAACACCTCCAGATTATGGTGGTTCCTCGCGAAAAGGCCCTGCGCACTCTCCTGTGGGAGTTCCCCCCCCAGATCGTTCCCGGCTCCGAAGAAACCAAAACCGTGGTAGCTCCCGTCATGACGGACGCCTACGCTCTGGTCGGGTCAGGCACACAAAAAAGCCGCGCCTGGGCGGACCTGGAGTTCCTTCCCGGCCAACACGAGGTTTCCGTGATGCTCCCCCCGCTGCCTATAAAGTGCCGATTGGATGGCGAGCTGACCGATTTTCATTATGATCGGCCCTGGCACATGGCGCATGTTCATGTGATCACCCCGGCTTTGCCTGTACAGCCTCTCAACCTGACCGAAGGCGATATGTGGGTGGAGAAGTTCGATCCCGCCCTGGGGGAATGGTTGAACGGTCCACTTCATGCTCTTGAGGACCTGGGCCCCGTCCCATACGGTTACGTCAAGTACAGAGCCCCGTTCACTTACAATGGCGAGCCCAAAATGTTCATTTCCACGCACGCTGACGACGCGAAGAAAGTATTCGTCAATGGAAAGTTCGTTGCGGAGGCGTCGAACCAAGAGACGCTGACGGATTGCCCCCTGGCGAAATACGCGCAACCCGGCGCCAACCTGGTAGAGATTTCCTATGAGGTCTTCGGCGCGCCGAACTTCGGCGACAAGCTCGGGGAACTGAAGGGCTTGGAATCCGCTGGCATCGGCATGGAATTGGCCTCAGCGAAGGACCTGGCAGGTTGGCAAATCCAGCGCTACCCCGCCTTGATGCGTGGGCGGGGAATCATACCGGATGCCGGGCCGGTACCGGCCACCCGGCCGGCCTATAAACGCGTCGACTCCGGGGCAAGTCCTCCCGGGGTCATATGGGGCCCTGCCTCGTTCCAGGGTGGAGGGGAAAATCTGTCCCCTGTCCCGGCCTTCACGTGGTGCACGGCGAGATTCACCGTGCCTCGTCCTGAGGAGGCCTGGGTCATTCCCTGGAAGCTGACTTTCGACGCCGACTGCAACGCGCTGATCTTTCTTAATGGAAGATTCGTGGGGCGATACGCCACCATCGGGCCGCAGAAGGACTTCTATCTCCCGGAGCCCTATCTCGCGGAAGGCGAGAGTACCCTCACCTTTGTCCTGGCCTATACCAATCAATCCCGGCACCTGCGCAAGTTACAAGTGTCGCCTTACTCGGAGTATTCGGTCCGCCGCACCCGGCTGGAGTTCGAGTGGTGAATCGCCCACTTTGTGAGCCCTGCTGATCGGGAAGGGCCGAAATACAGAACTCGACACAAATATTTCGAGCCTTCAACCCGTGATAAAACCCTAAGCATGCTCGGCGGCTGGGATGCAGAACAGCGTCGGAGCGCGTTGTCCAGGGGGAGGGGCGGAGTCTCCGGCCTGCCCGGCGAAGTGGGGGCAAGGACTGCACTTTCCTCTGGGAGGCCCCTTGCGTTGTGGTAGAATTCCCGCAATCGACATAGAGATTTGATTCGGAAGAAACTGTCATTAGTCATAGGGAGGCAACTCACATGCGTATCCGCCAGCTCAACTTTCTCCTCTCTGCAGCCGTATTGTTGCTCATCGGCGTGCAACCCGTATTGGCACAGAGAGGGAAGCTCTTGGTCCGCGTTCATCCGCGCGAGGCATACATTTATGCCGATGGCAAGCCCGTCGTGGAAGCGCGGGGCCATTTCGTTAACCTCGATGCGGGCGAGCACAAGATCGCCGTGTACAATTATGGCTACAAACCGGAATCGCATACCGTCACGATTTTCGCGAAAAAGTTGACGATTCTCGATGTCACCATGGAAGCCGTGCCAGGGACCGTTGCGGGGCCGTGGGGCTGCATCACCCTGGAAGGGGCGCTGCGGGCTGCGGTGCTGCTGAACGGCCGGGAGCCGGAAGCCTTTCTTGTCGGCCATGGCGATGAATTCAACAATGCATGGGGTTGGAAACAGGAACTGATTGTGCCCCCGGGCAAGTACGACCTGACGGTGGAAGGGGGAGGGCACGATACCTGGACGAGCAGCGTCGACGTGCCGGCCAACCAGCGCGTGGTGGTAGATGCCTTCAAGGGGGTGCGCAAGACCGTCCCCTGGACGGCCGGTGAAAAGGCGAGTTCGCTTCCCCGCTTCACCGCCGGCCAAGCCAGCGCCACTGCCGCCATCCAGAAGGTGACCGGGCAGTTCGCGGCTTCCACTCCCCAGATCAATTGCGGCGACTCCTCCAACCTGACGTGGTCTTCGGAAGGGGCGGGGAAAACGGAGCTGAACGGCTCACCCGTGGCGGCCTCCGGCAATCAGAGCGTCCAGCCCAAGCAGACTACCGCTTATAAATTCACCGCGGCCGGGCCAGGAGGAGTTTACACTTCCGACGCCACGGTAAACGTGAACACCGCGATTCCCGCCTCGCTCAGCGTGTCGCCGGGCGAAGTCCGGTACCACAAGAAGGGAGACACAGTTGACCAGCCGATAAGTGCCACGCTGACGTGGTCGGCCGCCAACGCCGACAACGTCTCCCTGGATCCTCTCGGAACGGTGGGGACCAGCGGCAATCGCCAGCTTCAAATCGCCCCCTCCAAGACCTCGGAGGGTCCCGTTGACGAGACCGTCACTTACACGCTGCGCGCCTCAAACACCTGCGGCGGGTCGGAGAGTCGCACCGCCATGCTCCACATCACCGGCTCCATCGAACCGGCGTACAATATGGCGGCGCTCGAGCAACCGCTGGTGATGAACAGCATTTACTTTCCCACGGCCAAGCCCACGGCGGCAGAACCCAGCGGTGGTTTGGTGGATAGCCAACAAGCCGTTCTCAGGAAACTCGCCTCGGACTTCAACGCCTACCTGAAGGCCAAGCCGGATGCACAACTCAACATCATCGCCCATGCGGACATGCGCGGAGCAAAAGACGCCAACATGGCGCTTTCCGAGCGCCGGGCCGAGAGGGTGAAGAATTTCCTGGTTGACGCGGGGGTCCCGGCTTCCGCCATTACAACGAAAGGGTATGGCGAGGAACGAAACCTCACGGAGGACGAGGTGAAGCAGGCGATCGAGGCGACCCCCGGCGTTTCGGAGGAGAGGAAGAAGGAACTGCTCAGCCAATTGCAGGCGATCAAGTGGTTCTCCAATCGCCGTGTCGATATCACCTTGAGCACCACCGGGCAGCAGTCGCAGCGGTGGATCCCGCACAATGACGAAACCGCCGCGGACTTGCTGGCGGCCGATCCGAGCACCCGCTGGTTGCTTAAGAATCGACCCAAGAGAAACCAGTAATCCGAACTCAGGCAGGCCGGGCCCTTCGGCTCAGCGGCCGGGCATCAACCCGGCCTTCGGACATGGATATAGGCAAGAGCGCCCAGGTTTCTCCGGCTGGAGCCTGGAGTGCCGATTTGTCTGTCATCGGCAGGATGATAAAGCAGGCTGGGACGTTCCCCAGTCGGCTACGTGAGGCAGACACCGCCCTGGGATCCTGGGTCGGGACTGTGCCTTAGCCTGGAAGAGGGGAGAGAAATCAGCCCACTGATGAAGAGTGTCGCGCTCGTTCGGGGAATCCAAGATCTGATCCGGATGTTGCCTCAAAGGAGGGCGAGATGTTTATTCTCTGGTGGATAATCGTCGGGCTCATCGCCGGCTGGCTCACGGGGAAGATCATGAGAGGTGCCGGGTATGGCGTGATTGGAGACATCATCGTCGGCATCATCGGTGCCTTGATCGGTGGCTTCATTGCGATGCAAGGTGAAAAGCAGGTGCCAGGCATCAGGTGCCAGGTGTCAGGGGGCAGGAGATAGGGGGGCAGCGCGGAGGTGGGCGCATTTCAGCACTCCTCCGCAGTTCTTACAATTGAAACATCACATATGCTATGGATCCGGTCTAAAACGTATGCACAAGCCCAAAGCCACAGACGAACGCCACAACCGCGTACGACTGCGCTACACGCTCGTCGCGAACACGAAATGAGAAGCCGTGCAGGAACGCAAAATACGCGCGCCTGTGCGCTACCCGCTACTGGCTTAAACAATTGGCGTGCGATGGGATTCGTTTGCGCCTGCGCCAAAAACCAAGGCGCGAAATTTATCCTTGCCCAGAATCCGCCCCAGCTCCCTGAATGCGAAGAAGGGGATGAAGGTGATGATGATAACGACGCTGTGGACGAGCAGATCGTCAAGGCGCACCTCGTGGAAAGCGCCGGCGATTTCTTTCCCCTGGAATAGCATCTTGACAATCTCCTCGACCATATGAAAGGCGAAGACAAGCGCCCCGTACACGACGGCCTTATAGATCGCTGAATAAATGATGGGCTTGGATTCCCCTCTCTTCCCAAGGCGTGCGACCTCTCCGATCAGAATGACTTTAGTGATGATGAAAGCGTTGAGTAGCGCAGTTCCAAAGGTGAAATAGGGAATGTCATTCTGCTCCAGCAAGAGCGTGCGGTAAACCGAAAGAGCGCAGAAGTAAGAGGCCAGGTACCCGAAGACGAGGATAATCTCCTTCGTCTCATGTTTGACTTTCTGGGCCAGACCGGATTTTTCTGGGTCTGCACTCATGTTGCGCTCCGCCTTCCCAAGTCATGTTTTCCAAGATCAACTCGTGTGCCCACCGAAAGGGTTGCTTTGGATGCCATCTATTGTAAGTCGGATTTCGTCTGCTACGATCTCTCCCTGACCTGTGAAATCCATCCGCCACCGACCACTTCGGCGCCATCATAGAAGACCGCAGCCTGGCCGGGCGTAATGGCGCGCTGGGGCTCGTGAAACTCCACGAAGGCTTCGCAGCCGGAGCCAGCTTCCACGTGCGCGGCGGCGCCGGGATGGTTGTGGCGGATCTTCACGTGCGCTTCAAGGGAGTCGCCCCGGGCGAGAGGCCGAATCCAATTCACCTCCCGAACGCGGAAGCGGCGGCGGAAGAGGTCGCGATCCTCTCCCACCATCACTTGGTTCTTCGCTGGGTCGAGTGCGATCACATAGAGCGGTGCGCCCACCGCCATGCCCAATCCCTTGCGCTGGCCCACGGTGAAGTGCTGAAGGCCCGAGTGCTCGCCCAGCACGCGTCCCTCGGTAGTGACGATCTCCCCCGGCCTCGAGGATGGTGCCCTCTCTTGCTCGGCCAGGTAGGCATCAATGAACTCGCGATAGCTCCCCGTGGGCACAAAGCAGATCTCCTGGCTGTCCGGCTTCTCCGCCACGGGCAGGCGGCGGGCCTGGGCGAGGGCGCGCACTTCCTGCTTGGTCATTTCTCCCAGTGGAAACTCGGAGCGCGCCAGTTGCTCCTGGGTCAATCCAAACAGAAAATAGGCCTGGTCTTTGGAGCGATCGACACCGCGCAAAAGCTGGTAGCGGCCGGTGTCCGGATCGCGGCGAATACGTGCGTAATGTCCGGTGGCGATGCGTTCCGCGCCAATCTGCCGCGCTGTCGTAAGAAACTCCGCAAACTTGATCTCGGTATTGCAAAGGCTGCACGGGATGGGCGTTTCCCCCGCCATGTAACCTTCCACAAAGGGCTTCACCACGGCAGCTTCAAACTGCTTCTCGAGGTTGACGACGTAAAAGGGTATGTTGAGGAAGCTGGCAACGGCGCGCGCGTCATAAACATCTTCGAGCGAGCAGCAGCGCCCGCTGGCGTGCCCGCCCTCGCCGGCTTCTTCACCCAGCAGTTGCGGCAGGCGGCGCTGGTTCCAGAGCTGCATGGTCAGCCCTACCACCTCGGGCGAGGCGCCGGAAGGCTGCGTCGAACTCTTTTCCGCCAGCAGAGCCGCGGCCGTCGAGCTATCGACCCCGCCGCTCATGGCGACTGCGATACGAGTTGTCTCGGGCACGCCCATATTGGTTGCACGATGAAAATCGAAAATGGAACGTCGAAACCGGAAAATCGAAAATGGAGACTCGATATCGAATCCCGAAAGTCGTCTCGGTTTTCGAATTTCGGCCGCTCGCCACTCATCACTAGCCACTTACCACTGCTTTTGAGTAGCGGGGCGACACGGCGCGGAGTTGCTCAACCACGGCGGGCAGGATACGGAGCGTATCCTCCACATCCGCATCTGTGTTGAAGCGGCCCAGGCTAAAGCGGATGCTCGCGCGCGCCCGCTCCGGCTTGAGTCCGATGGCGGAAAGCACGTGGGAAGGTTCGAGCGATCCCGAAGAGCAGGCCGAGCCTGTCGAGCAGGCGATGCCGCGGAGATCCGTGGCAATGACGAAGCCCTCGCCGTCGATAAAGTCGAAGGTGAGGTTTGTGGTGTTGGGAACTCGGCATGCGCGGTCGCCGTTGACGGCCACACCCGGCACGCTCGCCAGAATGCCGGCCTCCAGGCGGTCGCGCAGGGCTGCCACGCGGGAATACTCGTCCGTGATGTGCAGGCACGCGCACTCCGCCGCGGCGCCCAGCCCGACGGCGCCCGCCACGTTTTCCGTGCCGGGACGGCGGTCGCGCTCGTGGTGCCCGCCATGCAGGATCGGCCGGAGGATCGTCCCCCTGCGAACGTAAAGCGCGCCGACACCTTTGGGGCCGTACAGCTTGTGCGCGGAGAGGGCAAGCAAATCGACGCCGAGGTTGTTCACATCCACCGGGATTTTACCCACTGATTGCACGGCATCGGTGTGGAAGTAGATGTCGCGCTCGCGGGCGATGCGGCCGATCTCCTCAAGCGGCTGAAGGGTGCCCAGTTCGTTGTTGGCGTGCATGATGCTGATCAGCACGGTTTCCGGCCGCAGCGTCGCCGCC
>DATJVT010000160.1:0-10892 GCA_035501695.1 Terriglobia bacterium
TTTCGTGACAATTGCCGGGTTGGTGTTGACCGCGGGCCTCTGGTTCTGGTGGGCTTGCTCGGAGCCCTGGTCCACTTTCTTCCGGCCGGTGTTGATTCGGGGCCCGCGCGAAGGTAAACGCGTTGCCCTGACCTTCGATGATGGTCCCTCAGAGAGATTCACCCCGAAGGTCCTCGATATTCTGCGCGAGCACCATGTTCCCGCTACATTCTTCGTCTGTGGCAAAAATGCGGAGGAGCATCCCGATTTGCTTCGGCGGATCGTTGCCGAAGGGCATGAGGTTGGGAATCATACTTATTCGCACTTGTTTACCTATTTCAAGACCCGCCGAAGGCTCGCTGAAGAGATCGATCGAACCCAGGAGACCATCGAAAAGGTGACGGGTATCAAAACGAGAATCTTCCGCCCGCCGTATGGCGCACGCTGGTTCGGGTTGGTTCCCACTCTGTTGGAGCGGGGCATGCACATGGTCCTATGGTCGGCTACTGGATATGACTGGAAGAAGGACGTTCCAGGGATTACCGAGGCCGCATTGCGCGAACTCAAGCCGGGCGCCATCATCCTGATGCACGACGGAAGGGATACCCTTCCCGCCTCCGAGATTGACCGCTCCCGAACGGTTCAGGCTCTTCCGGCCATTATCGCCGGCGCTCGTGAGCGAGGTTATACCTTCTCCCCGGTCCGTGATTTTCTCCCTTCCATGTGATTTCACTCTGTGTGGCTGAATGCACCGGGAAGGCGTTCGGAGTCGTACCAGCAAGCCTTCCTTCATACCAATTATTCTAAAGCAGTTACAGGGAGATTTTGTGGGATAATTGAGCGCCGATTCTCATCTTTACGGGATTATGACAAAACAGGCGAATAGTGTGGCATTCTGCCACATGCATGAGCCGGAAACCCGGGTATTTTCCTTCCCTGTCGCCCTGCATCATTTGTAAATTCTAATCAATTCAATGCGTTATGAACTTTCAAGCAATTTGGCCCCCACCTTGCTGTTTAACACCAGTGCTTGGAGAGCCATGACCAAGATTCTAGTGGTGGATGACGACCCGGAAAGCCGAGACCTGCTCTGCGAGGTTTTGGAAACAAATGGCTACGCTCCGCAAGCGGTGGAGAGCGGACCGGCCGCACGCGAAATCCTGCAGCGCGACGGCGATTGCCAGATCGTCATTGCGGATTTTCGGATGCCGCGGGAATCCGGGTTGGAACTCCTGCGCACGCTGCGGGAACAGAATTCCAAGCATGAATTCATCCTGATGTCTTCTTTCATGAGCAGTGGGGAGAAGAAAGCCGCGAAAGCCCTGGGCGCACACGCTCTGTTGGAGAAACCCTTTCGCATTGCCGAACTCTTGCAGACCCTGGGAGGGCTCGCGGCGCAGAACTCGAGGGGTGTGTCCCCGTAAGCAAACATCCACTCACGGAGCGCATCCCATCTCAAAGGATCAAGGAGAGAAAATGGACGTTACACCGAAAGTAATTGAAATCATCGCGCGCGAACAGCATCTGGACGCCTCGAAGATTACCCTGGAATCGACCTTTGCGGAACTGGGGATCGACTCGCTGGATGGCGTAAACATTCTTTTCGCGCTGGAGGAAGAGTATAAGCTTGACATTCCTGACACCGTAGCCCAGAACATGCGAAGCGTCCGCCAGGTGGTGGACAGCCTCACCCGCGTACTGGAAGGCAAAGACGTGTCTGACCTCGTGGCGATGGCTCAAGGTGCGCCTACCGCCACCGTCAGTTAATCCCAACAGCTCAAGGGGCCCATCGTGAGGAGAGTTGTCGTCACAGGTGTAGGAGTCTTTGCCTCTCCCGGCAAAAATGCCGGCTGTTTCTTTGAGAACTTATTGCAGGGGCGGTCGGCGATCCGGCGGATCCAGCAATTCGACCCCTCATCGCTCAGCGTGCAGATCGCGGCGGAAATCCCGGACTATGACCCCCTGCAATACTTCCCGGCCAAGCGGCTCGACTTGCTCGACCGGTTCAGCCAGTTCGCCCTGCTCGCCAGCAAGGAAGCCATGGATTCCAGCGGCATTGAACTGCGTGACGAAGAGCGGCCTCGCTTTGGTGTGGTGACGGGTACCGGCATGGGGGGGACCACCACCTTCGAATCAGGCCTTTTCAACCTCTTCGTGAAACAAGCGACGCGCCTGCACCCCTTTACGATTCCCAAGATCATGCACAACGCAGCTACCTCTCAAATCTGCATGGAGTTCGGCGCGCAGGGTCCGTCGTTGACCACCGCCACCGCTTGCTCTTCCTCCGGACACGCGATCGGGCAAGCCTTACACCTGATCAAATTCGGATTGGCCGACCTGATGCTCGCCGGCGGAACGGAATCGCCGATCACCTACGGCATGATCCGTTCGTGGGAATCGGTGCGGGTTCTGGCCCCCGGGACGGGCGATCCCAGTAAGGCCTGCCGGCCCTTCTCCGCCGACCGGGAGGGATTCGTGTTGGGGGAAGGGTCGGCGATGCTACTGCTTGAAGAGTTCGAGCATGCCCGGAGGCGCGGCGCCAGGATCTACGGTGAGATTGCGGGCTTCGGAATGAGTTCTGATGCCAGCCACATAACCCAACCATCGATTGAAGGTCCGGCGCGCGCGGTCCGTCAGGCCCTGGCGGAGGCCGCAGTCAACCCGGAAGACGTGGATTACATCAATGCCCACGGCACCGGCACGCGCGTGAATGACCTCACGGAAACGAACGTGATCAAAGAAGTCTTCCGGGACCGTGCCAAAAAGGTCGCCATCAGTTCTACCAAATCCATGCACGGGCACGCGATGGGGGCGACCGGGGCGATCGAAATGGCGGCGACAATTCAAGCCCTTGAGAGGGGAATCGTTCCTCCCACCGCCAACTACACGCAGCCGGATCCGGAGTGCGATTTGGACTATGTGCCCAATCAAGCTCGCGAAATGCCCGTGCGCGTGGCGCTCTCCAACTCGTTTGCTTTCGGGGGGTTGAACGCGGTATTGCTGGTGCGAAAGGTCGATAATTAGGGACCTCGGATCCCTTGGCGAGGATTTCTCAATGATTCAAAGGCGCGTCTGCATTTTGACGATGGGGGTAGGGACGGGACACCTGCGCGCCTCCGAGGCGGTCCAGCGGGCTCTTTACGATGGTAGCGACCCCATCGAAGTGAAACTGATCGACGCTCTCGAATCCGCCCGGCGGTGGTTCCACTGGCTCTATGTGGATCCATACTGGTGGATGTTGCGGAGCGCCCCGAGAATATGGCGAGCCCTGTTTGAGCGCCGCCAGCGCAGGCAGCATCGCTCGACCGCCCCGCACTGGTTTTTTCGCCGGGGTTGCCGAAAGGTGCTGCGCCAGATCCGGGACCTTGCTCCCCACCTGGTCATTGTGACCGAGATTGGGGCGGCGGAAATTGCCGCGCTGGGGCGCCGCGAAGGCTGGTTCAATGCTCCCATCCTAGCGGTGCAGACCGATTTTCACACTGAACCTCCCTGGGTGCAGCCGGAAATTGACGCCTATTGCGTGGCCAGCGAGGAGGCCCGCCGGCAGTTGATCGGATGGGGGGTGCTGCCGAATCGGATATTGCTCTGCGGCATCCCTGTGGACGCTGCCTTTGCCATGCCCTTTGACCGGGTGGAATTGATAAAGGCCCTGGGGTTGGACGCCCGGCTGCCGGTCGTGCTGGTGATGGGCGGTGGCATGGGGCCAGTACCCCTCGATAGCGTGGTGGCCAGTCTGGAACGGTGCAACGTACCCATGCAAGTGTTGGTGGTGGCCGGGCGCGACCGCACGGTCCTCCACCGGCTGGAGTTGTTGCGCGGGCACGTGGCGATGGACTTGCACCTGTTCGGCTGGACGGAAAACGTTCCTGAACTGATGGCAGCCTCTGACCTCCTCGTCACCAAACCCGGAGGGTTGACCACGTCGGAAGCCATGGCAACGGGCTTGCCCATGATTCTGACCCACCCCATACCCGGCCCCGAGGAACGGCACGTTCGCTACCTCCTTCAAAAGGGTTTGGCTTTGCACGCGGAGGCGTTGGATGACATTCCTCGCCTGGCCTCGCATTTGCTTTCTGCGCCGGACGAGCTCAGTGAATTGCGGCGGCGCGCCCGGGAGTGGTCTCGTCCTGACGCCGCGCACGCGGTTGCCCAGGTGGCGCTTGCACTGCTCGAAAGGGCCACGTACATCGACCTGCTCGCCACGCCGCCCCAGCGGACAGGAGAGTCGGCGTATTTGATGTAGTTCTCAGCAGTCAGTTATCAGCTTTCAGTGGTTGCTCGTAATTGTCTCCTGACTGCTGAGATTTGAAGCGAAGTAACTGAATACTGACGACTGACAACTGAAGACTTATGTTGAACAAAGTTCGCAAACTCGGGGAGAGCATGCTGGTGGGCGATTCCGTCCCGGCCTTGATACGCTGGGGAAAGCGCACCCCCCGCTCGATGATCCTGAGAATTCAGGCCGACGGCTTCCGCGAGGTCGTTCAGTACGCCGCGCGACACCAGAAATTCTTCGCGCGCAAGCTGCGAGAACGTGGCATCGACCCGAAGCGCGTTTACCGCCCGGAGGATTTGGGTGACATTTTCACCACGCCCGAGGACCTGCGAACGCTCCCCCCGGAAGATTTCTTGTGTCGCGAACCGGAATTGGTTTTCGAAACCACCGGAACCTCCGGGGGGCCCAAACGTGTCTACTTTTCCTACCAGGAATTGGACTTTGCGGCACGTTACGAGGCTGCGGCACTCTATGAGAACGGAGTGCGGCCCGGTGACCGGGTGGTTTGCACTTTTGACGCGGGCTATTGGGTCAGCAGTTGGGTCACTTTCCTGGCGTGCAAGAGCATCGGGGTGTTCTGCTCGGCCGCGGGCAAGCCGCACCCGCGTGAAATTTATTCCCGCATGGGCATTTACAGGTACAACGTCATCGTGGCGGATCCCACCTGGCTGGTCAACCTGAGCGAAATGGCGGAGAAAGAGGGGACCTTCCCACTGCGCCTGATCATGGCCGCGGGCGATCGCATGACGGATGTCTATCGCCGCTACGTGGAGCAGGTTTGGAAGTGCCCCGTGATCCTGGCTTACGGTTCCACCGAGCAGGGCGGGGCGGGCATGGAATGCCGGCGCCAGGACGGCTATCACGTGGATGACTTCAACATCTACTACGAGATTCTGGACCCGGACGAGAACGGTTATGGCGAATTGGTGGCCACCACGCTGTCCCGCCGCACCATGCCTTTTATCCGCTACCGGGTCCACGATGTGACCCGTTTCATCAAGGAGCCCTGCCTGTGCGGCGCTCCTCTGCGCCGAATCGAGCGCATCCGCGGGCGGCGCGATGAGATGGTGGTAATGGGCGCCGGGAATATGTACCCGGAGATTTTCGAGCGGGTGCTCCACGACGTGCCGGGCATCGGAGAAAACTGGCAGGTGGTCGTCCGGCAGGAAGGGCTCCACGACATTCTGGAATTCCGCTTGGAACTGACCAATGGCGTCGGCAGTGCCGCCGTGGAGTTCGCGATCCAGGCAAACCTGAAGACGCTTTACCCCGATGTTTGGGCCAACCAGGCCTGCGGCATGTACCAGCTTAGTTTTCGTTTCCTTACCCCGGGAAGTATTGAACACGGCAGGAAGCGAAGGCGGCTGATTGACGAGCGGGCAGCGTAAAACATGACTAAGGACTAATGACAAAGGACATTACTTTTTATGACAAACTCAACCCGCGAATCGGCCGAGGGCGACTTCAGCCCTGTCATCTTCTGCGACTTTGATGGCACCATCACGCAGTTGGATGTGACCGACCAGATTCTGACACAGCTTGCCCATCCGTCGTGGCGTGAGATTGAGCAGGAGTGGATGATGGGGCTGATCGGCTCGCGCGAGTGCCTGGAGAGGCAAATCGCGCTGGTGGATGCGCCGGTTGAGGAACTCCATGCCGTTGTGGATGAGGTGCCCATCGACCCCGATTTCAAGGCCTTTTGCCAGTACTCGCGCAAGAACCGGCTGCCTCTCTACATTCTCAGTGACGGCTTCGATTACGTCATTCGCCGCGTTCTCAAGCGCGCCGGCGTGGATCGGCAATTTCGTTCCAGCTTGTTTGCCAGCGGCCTGCGCCTGGAGGGCCGCCGGCTGTTTCCTTCCTTTCCACACTCGCCCGAACCCTGCTCGCACGGCTGCGCCACCTGCAAGGAAGGGCTCATTCGCCGCCTGCGGGACGGCCGGCAGCCCGTCATCTTCGTGGGAGATGGAATGTCAGACCGCTTCGCCGTGGAGGTTGCCGACCTGGTGTTTGCCAAGCGGCACCTGCTTGCGCATTGCCGGGAAAACGGCATCGCCTGCCACGCCTTCGAAACCTTTAAAGACCTCCAGGTGACCCTGGAAAAGCTGAGGGCCCCGGCCCCCGCCGGGCGTTTCGGCCAAGCGATGATGGCCGTATCGTAATTGCCGATTTACAATTGTCGATTGCCGATTGAGGCGCACTGACGCGGTTCTTCAATCATAAATGAAAGGGATATCTCTTGGCCAATCCTGAACCTGCTTCCCGCACCGCCGAATTACTGGCGCTGGAGCGCAAGTATTGCTCCTTTGGCGACACGGTGCATTACCTTGATCCCCCGAAAATCTTTGTGGATTGCGAGGGCAGTTATCTTTACGACGAGCAAGGCACTCCCTACCTCGATCTGCAGATGTGGTATTCGGCGGCGAGCTTCGGTTACAAGAACCCCCGCTTGGGGGAGGCCCTGAAGCGCCAGGTGGACCGCCTGCCCCAGCTTGCCTGCCAATACCTGCACGCGGAAAAAGTTGAGGTCGCGGCGCGCATCGCGCAGTATTGTGAGAAACGCTTCGGCGTGAAGGGCCGTGTGCACTTCAACGTAGGCGGATCGCAGGCCATCGAGGACTCTCTCAAGTTGGTGCGGAACTACACCGGCAAAAACCTGATGTATGCCTTTATGGGTGGGTACCATGGGCGCACCCTGGGCGCCTCCGCCATCACTTCCAGCTACCGCTACCGGCGGCGTTACGGACATTTCAGCGACCGCGCCCAGTTCATTTTCTATCCTTATTGCTATCGCTGCATCTACAACCTGAAGCCCGAGACCTGCAATCTCTACTGCCATAATCAGTTCGCGCAGCTCTTCGACAACGAGTATAACGCTGCCTGGGACGCCAAGGCACAGTCCGCCGAGTTCGGCGCGTTTTACATCGAGGCGGTGCAGGGAACCGGCGGTTATGTAATTCCGCCCAGGGAATATTTCCAACGCCTCCAACAAACCTGCCGCGAACGCAAGATCTTGATTGTGGACGACGAAATCCAGATGGGTTTTTATCGCACCGGCAAATTCTGGGCGATTGAGAACTTCGGCATCACACCCGATATTATTGTCTTCGGTAAGGCGCTGACCAATGGGTTGAATCCCATCTCCGGAATCTGGGCGCGCGAAGAATTGATTACCCCCGAACTCTTCCCGCCGGGTTCCACGCACTCCACGTTTTCATCCAACACCCTGGGCACTGCGGTGGCGCTCGAAGCGTTGAAAATGATGGAGGAAGAGGATTACGAGAAGCTGGTCAATGAGAAGGGCGCGTATTTCCTCGCCGGCCTGCGCAAGCTGCAGAGCCGCTATCCGGGAATTATCGGCCATGTGGACGGCTTGGGCCTCGCGTTGCGCCTGGAAGTTTGCAAGCCCGACGGCATCACTCCCGATCGCGAGCTGACCGACCGCATCTTTGCCGAGGGGATCAACGGCGAGTTGCAGGCGCGCGGACGCAAGTACGGGTTGGTGCTCGACGTTGGTGGCTATTACAAAAATGTCTTTACCCTGGCGCCGTCCTTCACCATCACACCGGAGGAGATGAACCTGGGGCTTGACCTTCTGGATCAGCTCTTTCATCGCTGCACGAAGTAACGGGGTACGGGAAACGGGATACGGGGTACGGGAACCGAAGGTAAACTCAGAACAATGGGAGACGCTGTTCAGCCAGCCCAATTGCACATCCCTTATCCTGTTCCAGTTGACGTGGTGCAGGAAACCTGCCACATTAAACCTACATCGAATGATCCTAATGGCTCTTGCCGGTGCGCGGTTACGAGGTCTGAATCCCGCATCCCGTATCCCGTGCCCCGATTCCCGACCTGCGAGGTGATTATGCGACGCACAGTTCCGGCACTTTGGGCAGTGGCACTGCTGATGGGAATTCCCCGCATTGGTACCGGACAGGATTTTGTTACCGCTGCGATGTCCGGGCTTCCCACCCAGACCATGCGGGTGGAATACTCCAGCGCAGCCAAACTGCGCAAGCTTCCCAATTACCAGAGCCTGCGGGCGAAGTTCCTGGGGCCCCGCCTTCAACAACTCGAAACGACGCTGGACCAGATCGGAATCCGTGAGGACGACATCGAAGAACTGATGATCGGGTGGAAGCCCGGCGATAAGGAGATGGACCTTTACGGTTACGCTGCCGGGCATTTCAACAAAGCGCAGGTGGCCAGTCGCGCCGCTTCCCAGAATCTCACACCGACCCCGATTTCCGGGCAGGAGGCCTATTGCCTGACGGCAGGAGTAGCGGGAACATGTGTCGTCGTTTTGGACAATTCCCTGGGAGCCTTCGGGCCGCTCACATCCTTAACGATGTTGCTCGACACCCATGCCGGGCAGACACCGAACCTGAATGCCGATCCGCGCTTTGCCAACCTGCTTGGTGTGGTTAATAAGGATGCGCCCATTTGGGGAATCGCCTTGGGCGGATCCGTGGCCGACTGGTTTGGAGGATGGCTGGCAACTCAGAACAACCTGAAGTTGGATTGGGGGCAGGTTTTCCAGAAGGTTGATTCTCTCACTTATTCCATTGATGCGAAGGACACGGTCAACCTGGACCTGAAGCTCAATTGTGCGACCCCCGGAGACGCCGCCACGCTCCGCCAGATTCTGGATGGCCTGAAAATGGCCCAGCAACTGGGCTGGGAGTCACAGAACCCCGGCCAGCCGAACCCCTACGCCTCGATGAATGTTGACGTGCACGACCGGCAGATCAGCCTTCAAATCGCCATGGCATATTCGCAGTTGACGATGGCGGGCGGCGTCAACACTCCGCAGAATTAGGTGGGGCATTACCCTCTTTCGTGGGGAAACACTCCGCCGAGAGGGGATGTGAACCCCGCGTCGCGATCTATATATTTGGAGCCCCTGGGGCGCCTGAGACTCCCTCCGAATTTATCGCCGCACCCCTTGTTGCCCCTGCGCGCTTTGGAATAGGCTATTACGGAGCCGAGCGATTGTGAAGAGGGCGCATTGTTGCTTTCCGAAAGACCCCCCCAAAACCCCCCAATTCTCCACTTAGAATAGGGCTGATTTCACGCAGAAAATCATTCCAATACGACAAAATGACGCTTACTTACGAAAAAAATCGTAGGCACACATCTTGGGGTGCTGCGGTGTATTTACACCACAGGTATGATAAACGTCCCATGAAACCTGGAAAATACCCCCACAATATACGAAGAAACCCCCCAAGACTCGCCAAATAATTCTTGACACGAGAAGTAGGAGAGGAATATAAGCGCAACAAGCTTAGTAGTCGAAAAGAGACGTTCACTTTTTTGATTGGCCAGCGCAGCAGGCACGATTTCGGTGGAAGGTTATGAGCATGACAGAGACAAGAGAGGTCATGGACATCCGGGAGGCGTCGGAATATCTCGGAGTCTCGCGCGAAACCCTTTACAAGTACGTTTATGAAGAAACGATTCCAGCGTTCAAGCTTGGTAATCGCTGGAAATTTAAGAAGACCGTCCTGGACCGCTGGATGGAGAAGCAAAGCGCGCAGTTCGAACAGCGGGCGGCTCGCAGGTTGCGCGCTACCATCCGATAGGGAGCATTGCCAATGTTTGGGTTAGGATCAGCGAAGAGCTTGGTGGGACTGGATATTGGGTCGAGTGCCGTTAAAGCGGTGGAGCTACGCAAAAAGGGCAGCTCTTATGAGCTGCTCAACCTGGGGATTGAGCCCCTGGGCCAGGACACGGTGGTGGACGGTGCCATTATGGACGCGCTTTCCGTGTCCTCGGCCATAGAAAAAATCTTTAACGATAATGGCATCAAGACCAAGAATGTTGCGACCTCGGTGTCGGGTCATTCGGTCATCGTCAAGCGCGTTACGGTAGCGGCGAATTCAGAACAGGAGCTTTACAGCGCCATCCCCTACGAAGCCCAGCAACACATCCCCTTCGACATGAGCGACGTCAACCTGAGCTACCAGGCCCTCGGCGAGGCGGCGACGGGTAGCGGCACGGATGTCATGCTGGTGGCCGTGAAGCGGGAAAAGATCCTCAATCACACCAACGTGCTGAGTCAGGCGGGAAAGGTCCCTACCATCGTCGACTACGATGGGTTCGCGGTCTACAACGCCTTCGAGGCGAACTACGAAGTTCCCGCCGATCAGATGGCCGCCTTGCTCAATATCGGCGCCAGCATCATGAATATTGTAATCGGGAGGAGCGGGAACCCGCTCTTCACTCGCGACGTGTCCGTGGGCGGCAACCAATATACCGATACCTTGCAGAAGGAACTCGATTTGAGCTTCGAGGACGCCGAAAAGCTCAAGCAGGGGTTTGAGGTTGCCAATGTGACTCAGGATCAGAAGATTCCCCACCTGCGGTCGGTCACTGAAATCCTCATGCTGGAGATCCAGAAGACCTTCGACTTCTTCCGCCAGACAACCTCCACGGAGAACATCCAGCACATTTATGTTTCCGGCGGAACCGCTAAGATTGAAGGTCTGGTGGATCAGCTCAAAGCGGAGTTCAACATTCCCGTAGAGGCCATCAACCCGTTCCAGAAGGTGGTCGTTGATGGCAAGAAGTTCGATTTGGGTTACGTGGACGAAATTGCTCCCCGTATGAGCGTCGCGGTGGGGTTGGCTTT
>DATJVT010000161.1:0-8435 GCA_035501695.1 Terriglobia bacterium
GATCACGGTAAGCGGCCAGGGATCCGGGCTCGGGCAAGGCGCCGTGGTATTGGTGGCGGTGCATTCCGCCAGCGTCCCGCTGAATACGTGGACGAACTTATGCAGCTTGCCCGTGTTATCTCCCACGTAGGCCACGCAACCGGTGGAGGCCAAGCAACCGTTGCCCCCCGTCGCCATAGAATCGTAGACCACCCAAACCGACGACCGAGTCACATTGACATTGCCGCTCATGGTCAGACTGGAATTAACGGCATTGTTCCCCGTGCCGGGAGCCACCGGGGCATTGACAGCCGCCCCGTTCGTCCCTGTGGTGCCCAGAGTGAGCGTGTGGAACTTCGATCCGCCGGCAACCGTTTCCACGAAGGCCACTTCCTTGCCGTCGAGTGAAAGGACCGGAGACGTTTGGACGGTGCCTGTGCCTACGTAATAGGAAAACTCCACCGTAGGTCCGGTGGCGCCGCACAGACCCGTACCCGAGGTGCCCGTGGGATAGAGATTGCTGATGCCGACGAGGTTTGCTTGCGTCCCGGAAGCGCCGGCAGCATCGACTCCGAAAACCACAAAGTCGCCGCCCACCTGGCCCTGGCCGGCGGCGGTTCCACTGTAGCAACTCGGGGAATTCGTGTTGAAACTGTATTTGGCGGGGTAAGTGCCGGCCGCCGCGGCACCTGCGGCGTTGAGACTTACGTTCCAGTCCCCCTGTAGCGAGTCCGACTCTCGCCACCACCTTGGGAAACTGATGGGCAGCAGGTGCGGTCGTTTAAGCCGTTGGAGATTGAAGCGCTGGTCGGTGACCGTCCTGTACCATCTCACGAAAGAGCCATTCTTCGTGGCGTCTGCGAACGTGCCGGGATCGGAAAAAATAAGATGGTGATGAGTCCAATCGTGAGGCGCCCCCGGCCCCTGCCTTTGCTCTCCTAATATCACACTGGATAGCGGCGCAACGACTGCCATGACTGCCAGGAACGCCACGGCACCAACCGCCAAAGCCATCCAGCATCTGGACCATCGATGCTTGATTCCCATGGTTCGTGACCTCCGATTTATGCAGCCGTCCCCCTACGGCGGGAGGCAGCCCAAGCCGGGATTGTCCACCGTTTTGTCACGTACTTTCGCATTCAACACCGCAATCCTGCTTTCAACCTTAAGGGCAAAACGAGATGCCCTTAAGTCGCGCTTTTCAGCTGAACGAACGATATGACCGCCTGGAGAAACCGTTCTCCGAGATTTGTCCCGCCACGTCGACCGCCGCCTCAGTTCAGGCCCGACTGGGTGGCTTTGACTAGGGTCGCTCCCGTCTTGGTCAAGTAGTAAATGTCCGAAGCCTGGGATAAGCCGCTGTTATTGTCGACGACGATATCACTGGTGCCCCCCGAGGCGGCTAGGGAAGTGGAGCCGGCATTGACGGTGGGAAAGCCCCCCGTGATGTCGAGAGCCATAACGCAGCCGCCTGATCCTCCCCCCAGGGTGGCGATGCAGTTATTTGTGACACCTACGAAAATGAAGTCCCTCCCCAGCGTGGCATTGTAGAACTCCGTTAGCGGTGACGAGTCTGCCGCGCCCGTCGTCAAGGCCGCCGTAGTGGCGTCGGGAGCGGAATTTATGATGCCGCTTATTTGGAACCCGACGCTATAGAGAGTCGGCAACCCTCCCGCGTTAACCCCCACCACAAACAGGCTTGGCGTCCCCGAACCCGTGTACCAGGCATTGTTGAATTCCACGTCATAGGGACCCGCATAACTCGCGCTCGGCGGTCCGACAGGCACGCTGACCGGGTTGATCATGCTGGTCGGGACTTGCACCACCAGGGCGTTGGCACCGTCGGAGTGGAACGTGGCATAGACCATCTGATGGGTGCTGTCGACGGTTACGGGACTCAAGGACGTGGAGGAACTGGCCAGCACGGTACCATACACGACCGACGGCGTACCGGTGTCCGCCACATAGTCAATGCGGCCGGCGCCATCCGTAAAGAAAATCCGGTTCGATACAAATTCGTACACCGGGGTAGAAGGCACGGCATCAACGGGGAGGCTCCACACAACGCTCGGGGCGCCACCGTTGAAGACATTCGCGATCTTATAGAGATATCCGGAACCGCCCCCCGCGGTGCTATAGGTCGTAGCGTAGGCAGCGCCGGTGGCGTAATTTACAAATACCGAGTTAGTGGAGCTTTGGTTGGTTACACCGCCGTCGGGCGATAGCAATACCCTTTGGTCCACCGCATTATTTCCACCGGCGGCCCCGGGCGCCACGGCCGCCGTCGCGCCCGTCCCGTTCGTTCCCGTGGTGCCAATGGTCAGAACGTGGAAATAGGAGCTGCCGGCCGAGAGATTCTCAACGTAAGCAATCTGCGTCCCGTCGAGAGATAATACCACGGGGGCCGGCACCTGCCCGCTGCCGGAGGCGTAAGCGAACATCACGTTGGGTCCCGTTCCCGGGCAGAAACCGGAACCGTTGCTGGCGCTGTAAAGGTTGTTGAATCCTACGATGTTGGCTTGACCGCCCGCGGCAGGGTTCGCGGGAATGCCGGTGACGATATAATCGTTTGTGCAGCTCGGGGCCGCGGTTACATCAAATACGAATTTGGCGGGAGCGCTCTGGCCCCCGCCGGGGTCCTCATGCGCCGCCACGGGAGTTCCCGCGGTAATCCCGTCCTCGACGTTGATGTAGCCTCCATTGGACTCGTAGAAGGAATAGTTGCCGGGACTGTTGCCCCAGATATTGACTTCGATACCGTTCCCCGTGAAAAGCAACCCATCATTGTCCAGCACGGGGTCAGTGGTTGGGTAGATAACGTTGTCATAGTAAAAGGCTCCCGCCGGGCTGGTGGTGGTTCCCGGCCCCCCGGGATAAAGCGCATAGGTGCCGAGGTACGTGCCGTCCAAGCTGCTCGTTATGGTCAGGGTGCCGCCGGTGGCAAGAAAGTTGCCATTGCCCGTGTCGGTCACGTTCAGGCTGGCCGACCCTATGTCCTGGCCGACGTTGAAGACAAGATCGAAGAGCGGCTCGAAGCCGAAGGAGGGGGTGGCGGTGGACAGGGGCACGCTCCAATCCCGGTGGCTGCGCTCGCCATACTCCCCGTGCCGGGGACGGTGCCCTGGCCACCACCCCTCCGGACGGCGGAGATACCCGTTCTGGAGCCAGCGTGGATCTCTGCGGACTCGAGCCATCACGGTGGGATTGCGCGTTTCGGGGGATAGGGCATGGCGGTGGGTCCAATCCGCGACGACCCCGGCCGGAACGTGCGGCGCGGGCTTGTCGTCAGCCCCCAAGGCGAACACGGCCAGAGACACCACGGCAGCGAAGGCCGAAGCCATCCAACACGCAGGAAACCGAGACCTGATTTGCATGCTTGGAATCCCCCACTTGAGGCATCCGTGCTGGCACCAGCAGCGGGAGGTCCCCCAGCCGGACCTCGTGCATGCTTGGTTGCCCACTCCTGCCCTGGCGTGAGCAATCCTCTTGCCATCCCCGACTGTTGACAAGCGGCATCATACTAGCCTGCCCCCTTAAATACCGCAATATGACTTCCGTACTGGACATCTTGACAAGCTAACAACAAACACCCGCAAGACCCCACCCTAAAGAGGGAACAAATGTGGCCTTTGGAAACATGAGGAAAGCCTGGGTGGAAGAGCGCCTGTGACAGGGCTACCGGTTTGTGCTGGGCAGGCTCCCTTGTCTTTCCGAATCAGAAGGGCCACGATGTTCCCACTTCCTCCGGACACAGAAAAGGCATAGACTCTAGCCACCCGTAAGCACTTCGAAGATGGGGCTGTTATGTTGGGGTTGTCTACAATCACCACTGACAATACGAGGAGGCGAAATGTGTGACGTGAGCAGGCGGGGGTTTCTGGCAAGTGGCGCGGCAGTTTTGAGCTGGGCAGCCGAGGCAGAGATTATGGCCGGTCCAACTCCGGCCCCCCAGCCCGAAGTCGGCAAGGTCGATCAGGTGTCTCCCGATATCTACTTCCACGAGGGCCAAGTGTCGGACAAAGCCGATGCAGTCTGTAACAACGGCTGGATTTTATTCGAAGATTACGTCCTTGTGATCGATGCCAATTTCCCGGCAGGAGCCAAACAGATTATCGGCAAGATCCGTGCAATGACGGACAAGCCCATCCGGTTTGCGCTCGATACCCATCACCATGGCGACCACGCTTATGGAAATGAGGTCTTCGTGGAGAATGGAGCGATACCCGTGGCCCATACCAGTGTGATCGAGGAAATGAAGCGGTATGAAACAGGTTACTACGATAACAAGCCCGGCAGTTGGGAAAAGGCTGCGGAGGGCCGCCCCGATGTGAAAGCCAGCAAACTCAAGCCCCCCACCGTTCTGTACAAGGGGGAATTAATCTTCGCTGACGGCAAACACCGTGTCGAAGTGATGAACCTGGGCGTTGCTCATACCCACGGGGATTCGTTTGCCTGGCTCCCCCAAGAGAAGATCCTTTTTACGGGGGATGTCTGCGTCAACGGGCCCTATAACTACGTGGGTGACGGGGATGTAGGCCAATGGGTGCAGACTCTGGAGGCGGCGAAGCAACTAGGGGCCCGGATTGTCTGCACGGGGCACGGTCCGCGGTCCGTCGCGACGGTCTTGGACGATCAGCAGGCGTTCTTCGAGGCGTTGCGGGAACAGGTCGGCAAGCTCATGACCGGGAAATCACCCGCGGATGCCAAAGCCCAGGTTGAGCCCATCCGGGTGACTCTTAAGGCGAACGCCCAGATTGCCCGCTATGTCGCGGACCGCGGTGCCGGTGGGGATGGTTTCCTGTCACAGGTCGAAAAGGTCTATGTGGAATTGACCGGGAATAAGCTGGCATGGCTGGGCAATGAACGGCACCTCGCGCGACAGGCCCATGCCCGCTCCCATGGCGCCGTTCGCGCTTGAAAGGCCATATCTTGGGCTGGCCGGGTTGCACTACGCCGCGGAAACCAATCGTCCCTTCGCTTGCCGGAAATTACTGGGTGAGTGCTCGCCTACCGCATACACGGCGGTGGTCCACATTGTGCATTTGGCGTGGAAAGTGCGAGAAGTGCTGCCCGGGTCTAAGCGTCGAGGCCTTCGTCAACGACGATTTTTAAGGCGCGAAGGAATTGAGTATCTTGTGTGGTCAGGTGGAATTCGGGATCGGACTGGCCCTCGGCATTGACTTCCTGCCGGCGCAAAGTGCTGACCTCGCCTCGCTTGTTGATGCCGATGGTAACTTCCACTACAAGAAAGGGATCATAACCCGAGTTGCGCATCCGCGACATGACATGGGAAATGCGTTCGGAATCCGAGAGGGATTCGTTGATTGCATCTCCCAACTCCTTGATCAGTCGTTTGAAATTATCGTCCAGCTCCAAAGTTCACCTGAGATCAGCGTGCTAACCTGCAAGCTCAATTCTAGGGTTGCCGCCAATAGACGTCAAGGTGAAAGCCCGTCAGGATCAAACCGCCGTTTGAACCCGGGTCAGATTCGGAAGACAACCAACCCCTCGGGGCGTCGCCTGTGCGCTTTGCCAACAGGCCGTTACCCGCATTTGACTGGACAGGGGATTGTCCTTACGATAACGACTGGAGTCCAAGGGGACTCGGCAAGGGGAAAGAGGTGCTTTGAGTCGACTCGGAAATCTAGTCCGTTTTTGGTTGATCAATGCGAAGCGGCTGTTTCACATGCTTATCGGAGTGGCGTTTATGGTATTGACCCTGGCCGGCGCCACGCTCACCTATGCGGAGTGGGAGGGGTACCGCAAGAGTCCCGAGTTGGGTCTGATCCACTTCTCGATGTTCGGGGGATTCACCATCCTCCTGGCCATCCTCTGCCTTTACTCGTTCATGAAAGCCCGGAACGTCCACTGAAGCCGGATGGAAAGGCGCGCTGCCGGCGTGGGCAGAATGCAATCCGTGACGTCCCCCCACGGGTGCCCTTGGCAGGACGAGCCTGAGCTTCACAAGGGGTGCTTGGTTTCAGGGCTACCTGCGCAGACAGCGATGGGAAATAACCACCGAATCAAATCAGAATTCAAAACGGCGTCGGGCCTGGAAATCAAGCAATCCTATACGCCCGAGGATCTGCCCCGTTGGAATTATGAGCAGGAAGCGGGTTATCCCGGCGAATTCCCCTACACGCGGGGCGTGCATCCATCGCAATATCGCAGCCGGCTCTGGACCATGCGGCAGTACGCCGGCTTCGGCTCGGCGCGCGAGTCCAATGCGCGTTACCGGTACCTGCTTTCGCAGGGTCAGACCGGCCTCTCGGTGGCTTTCGATCTACCCACGCAAATCGGCTTGGACTCCGACCATCCCCTGGCAGCGGGCGAGGTAGGCCGGGTGGGCGTGGCCATCGATTCCCTGGAGGACATGGAAATGCTCTTCGAGGGCATTCCTCTGGAAAAGATCTCGGCCTCGATGACCATCAACGCCACGGCGGCCATTCTGCTGGCGCTCTATTTCGCGGTGGCCGAAAAGCAAGGTGCCAAACTCGGCCGGCTCTCCGGGACCGTCCAGAACGACATCCTGAAGGAGTATGTGGCGCGCGGCACCTACATCTACCCTCTTGTCCCTGCCCTGCGCATCGTGACCGATATCTTTGCCTTCTGCCGCGACCGCGCCCCCGAGTGGAACACGATCTCCATCAGTGGTTATCACATTCGCGAGGCGGGATCTAATGCGGTGCAGGAGGTCGCTTTTACCCTGGGCAATGCCATTGCCTACGTGGAAGCAGCCCTCGCGCGAGGCTTGGCGGTGGATGAATTTGCGCCGCGCCTGTCGTTCTTCTTGAATGCCCACAACGACCTGTTGGAGGAAATTGGCAAATTCCGTGCCGCGCGGCGGTTGTGGGCCCGTATCATGCGGGAACGCTTCCAGGCTCGCGATCCGCGCTCTTGCATGTTTCGCTTCCATACGCAGACGGGGGGCTCCACCCTCACGGCGCAGCAGCCCGACGTTAACCTGGTGCGGGTGACCCTCCAGGCGCTCGCGGCCGTGCTGGGTGGAACCCAATCCCTGCACACCAACGCTCGCGACGAGGCCCTGGCCTTGCCGACCGAAGCCTCCGCATTATTGGCCTTGCGCACGCAGCAGATTCTGGCAGCAGAGAGCGGCGTAACGAATACGATTGATCCTCTCGGCGGATCGTATGTTATCGAAAAGCTCACCGATGAGATCGAATCCCGTGCCCGAGAATACCTGGGCCAGATCGATGCGATGGGAGGGATGGCGCCCGCCATCGAGTCCGGCTACGTGCAGCGCGAAATCCAGCAGACCGCATACGAGTATCAGAAGGCCATCGAGCGGGGTGAACGGGTGGTGGTGGGCGTAAACCGGTACTGCGAAAAGCCTAAGTCCGATACGCCACCCCGACCAGCCGCAACTTCTGCCCGGAAGATCCTCCGCATCGACCCCGCCATCGAACAGGGACAGGTGGAACGCCTGCGCCGCATGCGTGCCCGCCGCGATCCAACACACGTCCAAGCCACCCTCCAGGCCGTAGAGGGCGCCGCCCGTACCGACCGCAATCTGATGCCTGTAATCCTCGACGCCGTCAAGGCTTACGCCACCGTGGGGGAGATTTCCGACGCCTTGCGGAGAGTCTTTGGCCAGTATCAGGAATCGGTGGTGATATGAAATGCGGCGTCGGCGCGACGTTGTCGACGGTGCGCCCTCAGGAGCCAGCGTTCAGATCACGAAGTGAAGCAGCCCAGGCGCAAGCCGCATGCAGATTGGCACGGGCACTGTCCAGGCGAGCTTTCTCGATCAATAGCGAAAATTGAAGCGTCTCCAGAACGGCCCTCAGGGATTTCAGCGTTTCCCTGTAACTCCGGATGTCGTCCACCGCTTCCGCGAGCGGTATGATCGGCTTGGACTCCGTGGCAACAACCTTGGAGACATGCGCGAGCCGCAGGTTGATTCTATCTATGCGGGTGACCATCCGGCGAGATGCGACGCCTTTCGCCTGGTCCTGGACGGCCTGATCAATGAACTCCTGGAATTCACTATTTGCGGTCCGGATGTTCTCCATCAACTCACGGGTCATCGGGTTTTTCCGTTACAATCGTCGGCTGTTGCTTACTACATCGACATGAGACCTGCTCGTCTTTAGATGTTATATTGCTGGCGCCCAGTGGGCAGGGGGAGAGATTACTGTGATCATTGCCGACCTTGCGGAAATCGCCGGCCGCAGCTATCCGGCGCGCCGCCGAACCCAGAATCTGGTAGGGGGAGCCAGCCCCATCCAAGCGAAGAACTTCTCCATGGGCTGCGTCACACTGGAACCAAACGGCGGCCAGGTCCCATGGCACAACCAGGAACAGGAAGAGATCTACCTGATCCTCGAGGGCGACGGTGAGATCTGCCTGGGCTCCGAAAGGATGGTAATCAAGGCGGGCCAGGCTGTTTACATTCCACCCCAAGTCTTTCACCAGCTCACCAACACGGGCTCCAC
>DATJVT010000162.1:0-33519 GCA_035501695.1 Terriglobia bacterium
GCCCTGAACGTCGATCACCAGACGGAAAGGATTGGGGAGCGAGAAGATCGAATAAGCCTCGATCTTCTCTACGTCCAATACCACGCGCGCTGTGTCGAGGGTAAACTGGGCCACTCTGACCTGTTGCAGGAAGCCATTCTCCACAGGAAACGTCTTGCCCACCAATTCGGGGCTGAGGCGGGAGTTCTGGAGGTTGATGACGATGCGGTCGGGGTTGGATAGCCGCACCGAGTCGAACTTCGCCTCCCCATCGACCACGATCACAATCCGTAAGTAGTTTGGTCCCACCCAGCGGCGCACTGCCGTGACCTGCCGCAGGCCCGCAAGTCGTGATTCAGAGGTCCTCTCCCCCCGTGGCGGTTCCGCTGGGAGTTCTTCCGGGACTTTTTCCACGGGAGGTGGCGGCACATGGGCTTGGGCTTTTTCTACCGCTTGGCGATCGATCTCCCTCAGTTTCTCCTTGGCTTCCGTCACCTTGTTAGACTTGGGGTACATGTCTATGAAGACCTGAAAGGCTTTGCGGGCAGCGTCCGGATCTTCGAGGTCCTGGCGATAAACCTCTCCGATGGTGAACTGGGCCTCGCGCGAAATGCGGTTCTGCGGATACTGGCTCATGAGAAAGCGATAGGCCTTAATCGACTCCAGGAAGTAAGAGTCCGAAGAGAACTGGCGCCCCATCTCCCGGTAAAGCTCCGCAACGGCCGCCAGCGCCACCGGCGTCTTGCTGTAAGCAGGGTTTTGGCGATAAACGTCCCGATAAGCCTCGATTACCTTTTTGTATTCCTCCTTGCTGCGTTTGCTTTCGGGGTGGGCCTCAAGAGTGGCGTGCAACTGCTCGGCTTTCTCGTAGACTTCGGTGGCGTGCTGCCGGCGGTCAGGCGCTACCGTGGCGGTAGCAACCCCTCTTAGCAGGAAAACCCCTGCAAGAAAGAGCGTCCATGCACAGTGCTTTGGCAGGCCTACAATCCTCAAATTGAACCTCACGTCAGTGTTGTCCCTACTCAGCTTTCAGGTCTCAGGTGGAGTGTTTGCTGACGGTCGATCGACAGCCGGGAACTGACCACCGCTTTAACTATTCCACATTGGTGTAGTGCACCACCCCGTACTCATCAACGTAACGTGTGATGGGAGCTTTGGGCGGCTCCTTGGGAGTGGCCTTTGCCGGTGCCGGCGCGTCCCCCGACTGATACAGGCTTGTGACCTTGCGCACATAGCTCTGAGTTTCAGGGATCGCCGGGATGCCCCCGGAGCGCTGTACCGTATGCTCACCGGCGTTGTAGGCCGCGAGTGAAAGTGGCAGGTTGCCCCCGAACAGGCCCAACAGGTATTTCAGATAGTTGACGCCCCCCTCAAGGTTCTGCTTTGGGTCGAACGGGTTCGCCACGCCGAATCGCTGCGCGGTGGCTGGAACCAATTGCATAAGGCCCATGGCGCCCTTGCTCGAAACGGCTTTGGGATCGTAACCCGACTCCACCTTGATGATGGCGTGGACCAGTTCAGGATCCACCTGGAACCGGCTGGCAGTCTGCTCCACGAGTTGATCGATCTCTACGGGAGTTCGCCCGGAGGCGGTGGTAGCGCCGGGGCGGAAACTGCGCGTCATCCAATCCACGCGACTGGCATTTTCACCGGTGTTGACGTAGATTTTGTGCCCCTGCTCGTCCACCAATACAACAATCTGGTCGGCTTTTGCGGCAGCAAGAAGGAAGGTGCAAGACAGAAGCCCGCTTAACAGGACAACCCGGAATGAATGGTAACATTTCCCCATAAGGGTACTAACGCCGCCCCCGCGGCGCCCCCTCGTTCCTAATCCCCTCCCATTCACCCAAGCCTGGAGCATCGCTCTCGACGCCCCCGGTTACGGCCCGTCCGGGTACTTACCTGGCGTTCCCCCCACCCGGAAGGCTTCAGTCCACATACGGACTTACATTAGCGCAGATTATAGCATCGGGTGCAAGCGCAATCAAACTGCGTCAATTGCAAATTCTCCGATCGCCGACTAGAATCAAGTGCGAGGTGAAAACCAATGGAAAATGATGTCCTGCGGATCGCAGGAAAGGAGTTTCATTCGCGTCTGATCGTGGGTACCGGGAAGTACCGTAGTTTTCAGGAGATGGCGCGGGCGCACGAGGCCTCGGGCGCCGAGATCGTCACCGTTGCGGTACGGCGTGTAAACCTGACGGACCGCAGCAAGGAGTCCATGCTGGATTACATTGATCGCAATAAACTCTTCATCCTGCCTAATACGGCGGGCTGTTACTCCGCGGACGACGCCATTCGCACGGCGCGCTTGGCTCGGGAGGTGGGGTTGTCCAACTGGATCAAGCTGGAAGTGATTGGCGACGAGAAAACGCTCTTTCCGGATAACTTCGAGTTGGTCAAGGCAACGGAGACGCTTGCCAAAGAGGGTTTTGTGGTGATGCCCTACACCAACGACGATTTGATTTCCGCCCGGCGGCTTATCGAGGCGGGGGCTGCGGTGGTGATGCCCCTCGGTGCCCCGATCGGGTCGGGCTTGGGCATTCAGAATCCCACCAACATTCGCATCCTGAGGGAGATGATCTCCCAGGTTCCGCTGATCGTCGACGCGGGCGTAGGCACCGCCTCCGACGCTGCGATCGCCATGGAATTGGGAGCGGACGCCGTCCTCATGAATACGGGGATTGCCGGTGCCCAGGATACCGTGCTGATGGCCGAGGCCATGAAGAACGCCGTGTTGGCAGGTCGCCAGGCTTTCCTTGCCGGGCGCATGCCCAGGAAGCTGTACGCCACCGCGTCAAGTCCTGTCGAGGGTGTGGTGAAGTAGCGGCGGTTGGGGAACAGAATCACGGATAGGCAGGGGCGGGGGTTTTACTGCCAGGGTCTGAGGGTTTCTGCCCGTCTTTGTCCGGGAGGGTATAGATTTTCTCACCCGGCTTAACCAGGCGCATTTGCTCCCGGGCGATGCGCTCAATTGAGTTTGGGTCCGACTTCAGGGCACGGTTCTCCTTGTTTAACTGCTGATTTTCCTGCCGGAGTTCCTGGATGCGCTGCTGAAGCGTCTGGAGATCCTGCTGCTGCCGCCGCGCCGCAAGGTATCCATTCTGGCCGAAAATGTTGTGGACCACCAGCGCAATGAAGACGAGCAACAACACCAGCATGCCGTTGCGAAAGAGCGCTCGCGTGTCGAAGTTAAAGCCATTCATAGCGGGTTGAGAACGGATCTGTGAGTCTGGTTGCGAATCTGATTGCCCGAATACCGCAGCCGTGATTGATTGTTGCCGGGCAAGCCCCCTTCCCCACCGATTTGTCCCGTTCGGTGAGGTTTGCTTCTTCCCCCTGCCTCATTGTATCTTCGTTGTCAAGTCCCGTGCAACTCGGCTGTGGTGGTGCGGTCGTTGTTGGGACGGTTCCGCGCGGGGCAGGCGCTCGATTGCAGCGGTCAGGGCGCCAGGGGGTTCCATGACCGACAAGGTCGTCATCCTGGTAACGGCAGCCAGCAAGCGGGAGTGCCGCAAAATCGCCAGGCAGTTGGTGGAGAGCAAACTTGCTGCCTGCGTTAACATTACACAGCCCATCGAGTCCATCTATCGCTGGGAAGGGAAAATTGCCCAGGACCGGGAGTACCAGCTTTTTATTAAGAGTACGCGCGAACTCTTCCCGGAAATCAAAAAGTCGATCTCTGCCCTCCACAGTTACCGTACTCCTGAGATCATCTGCCTTCCCATTATCGACGGCTCAAGGAATTATCTCGAATGGCTGAGTGGTTCTGTCAGATCAGCCGCTCCCCCGCAGGAAATACCTGACGAAGAGTAGATCGGGCCTCCGTTTATTATCCGAGATGAGTTATCATAAGATGCGAAAGTGCATGATGCGCTTCGTCATGGAGTAAACCGCGAATTGACCGCGCTACCCATTAAGCGAAGCCATGCGAAAACAGTGGCGGCGAAATTGCGCCCTTTCAAATCAACCCTTGCGACGAGGTCTTACCCCATGCTCTTGGTCCGGCCCAACAAATTCCTCTTGGCGGCGTGGATCGCCATTTGCCTCCCTTGGCTCTCCGGTTTTTCTCGGATTGCACGCGCTCAGGCCACGAAGCCAAGCGATGAAACCACCAATATGACCGTGATCGTGAAGGAAAGTGATACCGGGCAACCCATTTTCCAAGCGCATCTAACGCTTCAATTCACGGAGCCCGGAGGTGCCGCGAGACTTGGAAAGGCCAAGAAGATTTCGTACAACGCCAAGACCGACAGTCAGGGGCGATACAAATTCCAGGGTATCAATAAGGGAGCGATCGTCCTAACCGTCACGGCACCGGGCCGCCAGAGCTATGGCAAGGAACTGCAATTAGAAAAGGACAATCAAGTTTTCGAGGTCCTGCTGAAAAAACCTCAGCCGCTCATTTAGCATTCAATCTCGAATGCTCTAATTCGCAAGGAGAATTGCCGGGGCACTCCATTCCAGTTTGAATTGTTAACCGGCCATCTGCCGGGTCGGCGCAATGAATGCGCATTTAAGCCGCCAACACGGCCTAATTTTATGGGGCGGCGGCATATTTTTGGTGGAATAATAGCTGCATCAGGATGGGGCAAAGAGTTAAAAACTGTTTATCGCTTTAACCTTACCGTAATCTTGGACCGCTTTTCCACAAAGTTTTCAACAGACCTGTTGAAAACCCCGGCAATGGGCCACTGCCCTCGCAAAATCAAAGGGCGCGATGGCATGCTGCGGTCCATTTCCCGCCTATTACCTCGTAGTATATAACTGCAGCTCCATAGGGGCGCCGCATCACCAATTCATGAAAGCGTTTTGCTCCTCCGTCGCCTTAGGAGAGCTCACTGTTTCGGCGGTGTGTTCCCGATGGGTGCCGGGATCGCCGGTGTCTCGGTCGGCTTGGACGGACCTGTAAAGTACGTGTTGTCCATCCAAACTACTGTGTTCTTTTTGACACCCTCCATCGCGGCCTGCACCTTTTGCTGTTGCAGGATCTTCTCGATATCGGGCGAGGCTGCCCTCAGATCCACATGGCTGCGTCCAGTGACCTGAAATATCACCAAAGCCTGCGGCACATCTACCGGTTCGGATACTTCGCCGTCCTTTAGAGCAAATGCTACTTTCTCCATCTCCGGGCGCATGGCCCCGCGACGGACTGATCGGGGTTCCTGTTCGATGATCACTTCCCCAGGCTTATTGAAGTCTTCGCTGACCTTCTTAATGTCGGTCCCCGCCACCAGTTCCTTGCGGATGGCCTCGGCTTGATTCTTCGCATCTTCAGGAGAAAGTCCCTGAGCCATTGAAGGATTGGGGCGCGCCGGATCGGCCAAAGGCGCGGCTGGTCTCTTCCTCACAATGATTTGTCGCAAGGAAATCTGGTCAAAGTCGGCGGAATGGGTATCGTAATACCGTTGAATTTCCTCAGGACTTACTTTGGATTGTTTGTTCATTTCCTCGCCAGCGGCTTGTGCCTCCAGCTGGGTTCTGAGGATTGCCAACCTCTGAGTAAAGTCCGGTGACTCGTCCAGGTGGTGCAACCGTGCCTGCTGGGCAAGCATGACTACGCGCGCATACCAGTCCCCCACTTCCTTCTTCCCGCGGGTGGCGATGGCTTGCTGGGCCTGTGGTGGCAGGCTGGCAATCAGGAGGTCGATATCCGCCTGGGTAAATTGCTCATCTCCAACCCTGAGTATGATTTTGTCACCCGTCTTTGCGGCCTCACCCGTGGGACCGGAGGCAGCAGGACGGGCCACTGGAGAGGGCGGAGTTTCCGGAGGCTTGGGGGTTTGGGCTCCGGCCATGCCACCCAGCAATCCACTTAGGAGAAATCCCATGCCCAATTTCATTGCTCGTCGGCGGGGATTATGGTTCATGTGACTCGATCCTTTGCTTCGAACAATTTTTGCTTCATACTTTCTCCCCATCGTAGCACACATGGCGGAAGGCTTGGGGTTAGAACCCGGGTCGCGTGCCGCGGGCCCAAGCAGGCGTCCCGGGTTATAATTGTCTTTTTGCATTCAATCGTTGGAGTGAGTGTGGAGTATGGGCTTTAGACTCGTTTCCACGTATGAGCCACGCGGGGACCAGGTCGCGGCCATTCGTGACTTGATTCATGGCGCCGAAGACGGAAAGCAACACCAGGTGCTGCTGGGCGTCACGGGCTCGGGGAAGACGTTTACGGTCGCCAAGGTGATGGAGGCCATCAATCGCCCCGCCCTGGTGCTGGCTCATAACAAAACCCTGGCGGCTCAACTCTACCATGAGTTCCGCCATTTCTTTCCCCAGAATGCCGTAGAGTACTTCGTCAGCTACTACGATTACTACCAGCCCGAGGCCTACATTCCCGCCGCGGATGTTTACATCGAAAAGGAAGCGACGATCAACGATGAGCTCGACAAGTTGCGCATGTCGGCCACACGGTCGCTCTTCGAGCGACGCGACTGCCTGATTGTTGCCAGCGTTTCCTGCATCTACGGCATCGGCTCGCCGGAGGCCTATTACGGCATGTTGGTCTTGCTGGAAAAAGGCCAGAAGATCGCGCGGCAGGATATCCTGCGACGGCTGGTGGAAATACAGTACGAACGCAACGATGTGGACTTTAGGCGCGGGACGTTTCGCGTGCGGGGTGACGTGATCGAGGTCTATCCCACCTATGAAGACACCGCCTACCGGGTCGAGATGTGGGGTGATCAGGTGGAATCCCTGGCGGAAATCGACCCGCTCTTTGGGCAAATTAAGAAGCCGCTCGACCGCCTTCCGATTTATCCTCGCACGCATTACGTATTGCCGGCCGACCGCAAAGAAGATGCCATCGAGCACATCAAGAGTGAACTCGAGTGGTGGCGGGGCGAACTGGAGAAGCAGGGCAAGTTGGTGGAAGCGCAACGTGTCCATCAGCGCACCATGTTCGACCTGGAAATGATGAAGGAGATGGGGTACTGCCACGGGATTGAGAACTACTCGCGGCACCTCTCCGGCCGGTTGCCGGGGGAACCGCCCCCGACCCTTCTCGATTATCTCCCCCCGGACGCGGTCATCTTCATCGACGAGAGCCACCAGACGGTTCCGCAACTTCGCGGCATGTACCACGGCGACCGCTCGCGTAAGCAAACCCTGGTGGAATACGGGTTCCGTCTTCCCTCGGCGCTCGATAACCGCCCGCTCTCGTTCGAGGAGTTTGAGCATCGGGTTGGCCAGTTGATTTACATCTCGGCGACACCGGGGCCGTATGAGCTGACCAAAACGGGCGGAGAAGTGGTGGAGCAGATTATTCGCCCCACCGGATTAATCGACCCGGAGGTCGATGTCCGCCCCACACGCCACCAGATTGACGATTTGCTGGGTGAAATCCGGGAGCGCGCCGCGGCGGGCGAACGTGTGCTGGTGACCACTCTCACCAAGCGCATGGCTGAAGACCTGGCCGAGTACTATGCGGAAGTCGGGGTCCGCTGCCGTTACCTCCACTCCGAGATCGAGACCCTCGAGCGCGTGAATATCCTGCGCGACCTACGGCGAGGTGAGTTCGACGTGCTGATCGGCATCAACCTGCTCCGCGAGGGATTGGATCTTCCGGAAGTCTCCCTGGTAGCCATTTTGGACGCTGACAAAGAGGGCTATCTGCGTTCCGCCGGCGCCTTGATTCAGACCATGGGCCGGGCGGCGCGCCACCTCCGCGGCAAAGCCATTCTCTACGCGGACAGGCATACTGAGTCTATGAATCAGGCCCTTGCCGAAACCAATCGCCGGCGCGCCAAACAGATTCAATATAATCAGGACAACGGCATTACGCCGGAAAGCATTATCAAGCCGGTGGATATGGCCCTGGCATCGATCGTCGAGGCCGACTACGTGACCGTGCCTTTGGAAGGTGCGGACGACAGCGCGGCAACGGGCGACCAACTGGAGGAGCTGATTCGCTCGCTCGAAAGCCGGATGCGCGAGGCGGCGAAACAATTCGAGTTCGAAAAGGCCGCCCAGTTGCGTGACCGGATCAAAGGACTGAGGGTGAAGCAGGTGTAGCGCGTGGGCTCTGCAATGAGCCCGTGCCGGCCCGAATCCTAATATGCGTTTAGAGCAGAAACCCGAGAAGGTTGTCATTGTCGGTGCGGGCCGGATTGGGCAATCCCTGGGCCGCCTTCTCGCCGAGTCCCGCGTTCCCATTGCGTTCATTGCTGCCCGGAAATTGGCGGCCGGTCGCCGGGCGGCGCGATTCATAGGGAACGGAATCGCTACCGGCCTCGCCGACCCCCGGCTGCAGAGTGCTTCGGTTTGGCTGATCGCTACTTCCGATTCTGCCATAGCCACCGTGGCCCAAGATCTCGCTCGCCAACGAAATGGAGAGGGCAGCTGGCGGGGAAAGGTCGTGCTCCACACCTGCGGCTCATTGCCGAGTGCCGCCTTGCGTCCCCTCAAGTTGCTGGGAGCCGCCGTCGGCTCTCTCCATCCCTATCAGACGGTGCCAAGCCCTCAGGCTGGCGTGCGAAACCTGCGCAAGTGCTTCTGGGCTGTCGAGGGTGACCGCAAGGCCCTGGCTGTCGCACGTGATTGGGTGCGCCGGCTGGAGGGAGTCGCATTCCCGATTCGGCCCGAAGCGAAGACAATCTATCACCTTTCTGCTTTCATGGTTTGCCCAACCCTGGTCACCTTGATGGCGCATTCAACGCGCTTGCTCCAGCACGCAGGAGTGCCGCCCGGAATATCCCGCCCCATGCTCCATCAGTTCGTTGCCGAGACCGCCCGGAATTTCGCAGACTTAGGCGCGCGCCGAGCGCTGACCGGCCCCGCGGTACGGGGTGACTGGACAACCATTCGCCGCCACCTCGCTGCGCTCCGGCGCGTGGCGCCGGATGTTGTGCCCGTCTATCAATCGCTACTCCAAGCCATGCTGCGCCTCGGCGCTAAACCAGTCCCCCGCGGATTGCTCCGAAAAGCTGACTGACCAGATTGAGGCCGGTTCTTTACCGGACGACATAAATGATCGCGCATTCGGTTGCCGGGCTGGCCTGGTCCCCACTTGGAGTGCGGGAGCAGCAGCTCCCGCCTTCCCTTCATACTTGACCGTATATACTGACGGGAGAGGGCGGTAGCTGCTCCCGCATTCTCAGGGTCGGATCACCATGCATTCTCCCCTTAACCCTTGCTGATTTTAAACAACTTATCCGGATATCCCTTCACTTCAACATACTTCTACTTCTCGATCCCCTTCTGCCAGCTCTTCCGCCGCCAGCGCTTGGAGTGCGGGAGCAGCAGCTCCCGCCTTCCGCCGTCGCTTCATACTTGACCGTATAAACTGACGGGAGAAGGCGGGAGCTGCTGCTCCCGCACTCCAGAGGTCAGATCACCACACGTTCGTCCATTGACTCTTACTGATTTTAAACAACTTATCCGGATATACCTGCAATTTAACACCTTCTTGCGGCCAGTTTGTACGCCAATTTCGCCCTGTTGGGCATTCAATCCGGCACATATGTCGCCCGTTTCTGATAAACAAGCACAAATGTCGCTACGATAGTGCTCAAACAGGCACATTTGCCCGACATTGCGTCCGGCAATTTGTCATTGTTTCCTTTGTTTTCATAGACATTCCGGCTTCGAACGTCGTTTCTTAACATCTTTTCTTCTCTGCAGTGCTCGCATCCCGACTGCTTGTGCAAGTTCGAGCGAGCCCCCTCCTCACCGCCCGACGGATTCTCCCGCCTTGCCATCTGCCTCCCCCATCCGCATTCCATGGAACTGCCACCCGATGAGCCCTAACCCGAGTCCTGCACGAGCCCCCGGCCCTAGCCCCTGACTCCTGACTCCTGACTCCTGACTCCTGACTCCTATAATTTTGGATCAGAGCCCAGGTACGTTGTCAAGCAAAATCAGGCATTTTTATGGCCCAAAAGGGCAATATGTCGCAAATCCGCCGGCAAATTTCCTACCGGCAGGAAAGCCCTTTTTCAGATCGCCTGACCGGGGGACAAAAGGTCCTGCTGTAGCCCACACGGAGTGGAAGGGTGATAAGGGAGCCACGCGTCTGGCGAAGCAACTAACCGGGTATTGACCGGGAGAATGGTGTCAGGCCGTTCGCTGCCGCTTTGCGCTGTGCCAGCTTGTTGGCGAGTGTTTTGTGGCACGGGCGTCCCCGCCCGTGACGGGTCACGGCCAGGATGGCCGTGCCACACTGATCGGAAGCGAGCTTCCGGCTGCAAAAGCGGCAGCTTCGCCACGCGCCGTTTGGCGCGCGGCTGCGCGGCCGCAGTCCAAGAACGCCTCCGGCGCATCTGATGTCATGGGGGCGGACCATTCCCGCAAGATCTTTCGGGAAGATGCTATAATACAAGTTCGGCCGTCATCAGGGCGATTTTGACAATTTGCTATTAGGAACACGCGGGGCCGAGCCGCGTCCGGGAATCGTTGTAGAAGCTGTGGCGCAGGGACAAACCCGGCGTCGCCATCAGGAGGATCAATATGTACCCAGAAGAGTTCGTACAACCGATGAGGGAAGAACTGACCCGCATTGGTTTTCAGGAATTACGCACCCCGGCAGAGGTGGATGCACTGCTGAATAAATCGAACGGCTCAGTGCTGGTGGTCGTCAATTCCATCTGCGGATGCGCGGCCGGGCGAGCTCGCCCCGCCGTTGCGGTGGCGCTTGGGAACAAGGCGCGGCCCGAAGTTCTGGCGACGGTTTTCGCCGGCCAGGACGTTGACGCCACGGCCCAAGCGCGCAGTTATTTCACGGGATACCCGCCGTCGTCACCTTCCATCGCCCTACTTCGCGACGGGAAACTGGTATTCATGCTGGAACGAAAAGAAATTGAGGGGCGCGATCCTTACGCGATCGCCGAAGATCTGACCAGAGCCTTCGATCGCTTTTGCAGCCAGGCGCCCGTCGCACAGATAAACTAACGTCCAGTCCCGGATAATCCTTTGCGGTCGCACCGCCGCTCCTGGCCGTGCAGCACAGGCAAGAGTACCTGTGCCACAGCGCCGCAAAGGAGTGGGCAGCCCGGCGGCTGGGCAAGTTGGAGAGAAGTTCGTCCTTCACTCTTCCTTCAGCGACCGCTCCATCAATGCGCGGATGGCCTCGCGGGGTGAGACTTCACCCTCCAGAATGCGATGGACTTGCCGGGTAATGGGCATTTCCACCTGGAGTTTCCTGGCCAGAGCCACGGTGGCGGTGGTGGTTTTCACTCCTTCAGCGACCATGCGCATCGAACCGATGATCTCCGCGAGCCCGCGCCCCTTGCCGAGTTCGACGCCGACGGTGCGATTGCGGCTGAGGTGGCCGGTACAAGTGAGGACCAGGTCCCCCATGCCGGCGAGGCCGGCAAGGGTTTCACGCCTGCCCCCACAGGCACACGCCAGGCGCGTCATCTCGGCCAGGCCGCGAGTGATCAATGCGGCCGTGGGATTGTGCCCCAACCCCAGTCCCTCCACCACGCCGGCAGCCAGGGCGATCACGTTCTTGACGGACCCGCCCACTTCCACTCCCACCACGTCGCTGGAAGTGTAAAGGCGCAGGGCGGGAGAAGCGAACTCGCGTTGCACCTGCTGCGCCGCATCGCGATCCTCAGAAGCCACTACCACCGCAGTGGGGTCGCCGCGCACGACCTCTCTGGCAAAGCTCGGCCCGGAGAGCGCGCAGAGGCGCGGTGAGAAAGATGCGCCCACCACGCTGCGGATGACTTCGCTCATACGCATCAAGCGAACGGTGTCCAGTCCCTTGGTGGCGCTTACCAAAATCATCCCGGGCCGCAGGTGCGGGAGCATTTGCCGGTAAAGTTCGCCGCACACATGCGAGGGCATGACCGTGAGGACAATGTCCGCTCCTGCCAGCGCTTCCGCCAAATCACCTGTGGCGCCGAGGTTTTCCGGCAGCTTGACACCCGGCATGAAAAGCTCATTCTCGTGCCGGGAGCGGATACTCTCCACCACCTCGGCCTCGTAAGCCCAGAGCTTTGCGGTGTGGCCCAACTTTGCAAACGTTGCCGCCAGGGCAGTTCCCCAGTTTCCCGCGCCGATGATGGCGATTTGTTTCATTAAGGCTTGTCCTTAGTCCCTTGTCCCTGGTCCCTTGCCCGCGCATCGGCGAATAGTGACGCGTGCCGATTGAGGTCTTACGGGTTGCAGAGTACGGCAAAATCACATATGACCATCACCAATCGCAAATCACCAATCACCAATAAGGGGTACCTGCCTACTGCCTTTTGCCTACTGCCTTCTTGGTCCCCACCTTGTTCTCGGTCCCCTGCACGAGCCGCTTGATGTTGGCGTGATGCATGGCAATGATGATCAGCGCACTGCCCGCCGCGCCTGCGACGATAGGCAGGGGAGGGTGCTTCATGTAATACACCAGAACAGGAAAGGCCGCCGTGGCAACGATCGAGCCCAGGGAAATGTAGCGCCAAATCGCCACGATGATGGCAAAGATGACCAGTACCAGCGCCACCTGAACGGGGGCGAGGGCGATGAAGACCCCCACGCCGGTGGCGACGCCTTTGCCTCCACGGAACTTCAGCCATACCGGAAAGCAGTGCCCCAGAATGGCGGCAACCGAAGCGGCCGCAATCCATCGAGGGTCTCCGGTGAGGGGGATCCAGCTTCCATCAGCGGAAGTCAGCCGGGAAGCCAGCAACACCGCAAAAGTACCCTTCCCAACGTCCAGGATGAACGTGACCACGAACCCGAGGATTCCGAGATTCCGCATGACGTTGGTGGCGCCTGTGGAGCCGCTGCCCGTGCTGCGGACATCAACCCCCTTTTGCCAGCGGACAATAAGGTATCCGAACGGAATGGAGCCGAGGAGGTAAGCGAGGAGGGGAGTTACAGCAGCAGTCATGGCTTTGGGTTTGTGGTCAGGGGTTTGCGGCTGGCGGGGTCATTTTCCTTCCGCCACTGGACACTATCCACTAGCCGCCGCCTTTCGGGAAGCGCATCACTTTTCGATACTGCGCCCCTTGGGGTGACAGTCTACTCTCAAACAGGAAAAACTCCGAGGCAGTAAACTCCCCCAACAAATTCGTGGCTCGCCCGGCGACCGCTGCCTCCAGCTCCGGCTGCGGACGGGGCGCTTGGAACCTTGCCAGAGTCAGGTGGGGGGAGAAGGCGCGGTCTTCGCGTGCGAACCCCAGTTTTTCCATGCGGCCCTCGACTCGCGCGGCAAGTTCCGCCAGGGCGGGGGGCGCCGTTACACCGGCCCAGAAAACGCGGGGCCGATGAGCGCTGGGGAAGAAACCGAACCCTTTGACTTCCACAGGAAACGATTCAAACTGGCCAAGTTGCGCAAGTGCTTCTACGACCTGCTTCGCCTGCGCGTCGGAGATTTCGCCCAGGAACTTGAGGGTTAGATGAATTCCCTCGGGTCGTGTCCAACGCGCGTCGCGGCAGACACTACGAAAGCTCTGCTGCGCATGAGCGAGCGCGGAATGAACTGACTCGGGCAGGTCAATGGCAATAAACGCACGCATAGTTGAAAGGCAGGGGCTAGTACTACTGCGTTAAGTCAAGGCGACCGTTTTCGCTTGCAAATTATGCTGCCACAATACGCACACTCACCGGTCCAGGTAAACAGGAGGCGTTGGATTTCACGGCGCGTCCGTGGCAGGGTCCACCCAGAAGTTTTTTTTGCTGCGCAACATTTCCAATGTCAGGAAAGCATGCGCCAACATGACCAGCGTGACGTGATGATGCCAACCCGTCCAATTGCGGCCCTCGTAGTGATCGAGCCCCAACTCCTCCTTGAGCTGCTGATAATCCTGTTCGATTTTCCAGCGGCTTTTGACCACGTGCACCAGCCGCCGCAGGGTGCAGCTCGCGGGCAGGTCGCAGAGAGAGAATTTGGTCGGGGCTTTCTCGCCAGGCGGCCATTCCCCCAGCAGCCAAACTTCTTTGTGGGGCGGGTCGCCTTCGTCGAAGCCGTGCGCCGGCTGCACGCGACAAGCATAGAAGCGGGACTCCAACCACCCCTGGGTCCCTTCGCGCCAGCGCACTTGCTTCCACCCCCGCGCCCTCTCCGCCACCTCCCCGACCGCCTCTGGCCGCTGCTGGCCGTACTGGTAAACCGTCGTGCGGCGTGCTCGCCCCGGCACTTTGCGCAGGCGAGGCGGTTTCGTCCACACCCGCACCGTGGAAGGAATGCCCACCGCATAACGAAGTTGGCGGGTCTCCAGCGCCTCGCGAAATTCCGTCGTTTCCCCGTAACCGGCATCGGCCAACACCACTCCGCAGCGCAAGCCCCACCCGCGTGCTTCGTCGAGCAGCTCCAGCGCCAGTTGCCACTTCGTCTGGAACTTCACCTCCTCGGGAATACCGGCTTCGTCGCGCCGCGCGGGATCTTGTGTCCAGCTTTCCGGCAAGTAGAGTCGCCAGCCCAGAATGGTACTGGCTTCGCCACCCGTCTGATGCAGGCTCACCGCCACCTGGCAATTGGCGGTCTTGCCCAGGGTGCCCGAATATTGTCGCGCCACGCCCACCGAGTGGTGCCCTTGCTTGGGAAAACCCGTGTCGTCGATCACCCAGACCCGCTCGGGCCTCAACTCGTCGGTCATGCGTTGCGCCAGCCGTTCCCAAACCGGCGCCCAAGGCCAAGGACTCTGTCCGATCAACTGCTGCAGAGCCTGCACATTGCCGTCGGCCAGTCGCGCCGCCATGGGCTCGATCGATTTGCGTTCGCCGTCCAGCAAAAGGCCGCGGATGTACACCGTGCTCCACTGCCGTCGCTCGCGCCGCCCCAGCGGCTCCAGCAGTTCGGCCAAGAATTGTTCCAAGCGTTTTCGACATCTCTCGATTTCGCTCTCAGTCATGGACCGGAGCTTAACACCTCCCTAAAGGAAGGTCAATAACTTAACGTAGTAGTACTAGGGGCTGGGGATTAGGGACTGGGGATTCGGAATCAGTGGGTGGGTCCGCCAGGGACTGGGAACCAAATCTCGAACCCCTCCGCAGCAGCCCACTGTTGATCCCAAACCCTAGCCCCCTAATCCCTAACCCCAAATCCCTAATCCCGAATCAAGAATCCCTAGTCCCTAGTCCCCAGTTCCTAGCCCCTGACCCCTAATCTCTGATCCTCCTCCGCACCATTTCCAGCGCCATCTGGGTGGCCCAGAGGCGCACACGGTCGCGCGGGCCGGGGAATCGGAATTCACGCACCTGTGTTCCCCTTTCGTCGGCCAGAGCAACGAACACCAACCCGACCGGCTTCTCGGAAGTGCCGCCCGTGGGGCCGGCAATCCCGGTGATTCCCACTCCCATGGAAGCGCCGGCGCGGGAGCGGATGCCTTCCGCCAGCGCCTTGGCAACGGGATGGGACACGGCGCCGTGATTTTGAATCAGGTCCGCGGGGACTCCGGCCCAGCGGGTTTTCATCTCATTGGTGTAGCAGACGACGCCTCCCAGGAAGTAACTCGAGCTTCCGGAGATGCGAGTCAGGCGCTCGGCCAGCAGCCCGCCGGTGCAGCTTTCCGCAACCGCAATAGTCTTTTGCCGCATCACCAGATACATGCCAACGATTTCTTCCAGGCTCTCTCCCTTGGAGGAGTAGACGTGGTCGCCGAGAACCAATTCGATCTTGTCGCCGAGTTCGGCCAACCTTGCTTCCGCTTCCTGGTCTGTCGCGGCTCGCGCGCGCAAGTGAACTTCTATGCTGCCGAGCGTGGCGAGAATGGTCGTGGCAGGGTTGGAATAGGGCCGATAGATGGGGGCAATGAGGTGGTCGACCTCCGATTCGGGCAGTCCCACCACTTTGTAAACCCGGCTCTTGATCCGCTCTCCCGGGGCCACGCGCTCCAGGCGGGGCACGCAGGTGGCATCGAACATGGGTTCAAGTTCGCGAGGAGGGCCAGGAAGGAGAACCAGTATATTGTCGCGGTGCTTGATCCAAATCCCCGCGGCCGTGCCGTTGCGATTCTCCAGCCACTCGCCCCCCTCCGGCACCTGGGCCTGCCGCAAATTGTTTTCCGGCATGGGGCGACCCAGGCGTGCAAAGCGGTCCTGGATGCGGCGGCGCAATTCCGCGTCTTCGTGCAGAGAGCGGCCCAGCACGTCCGCCACCACATCTCGCGTCAGGTCGTCGTCCGTGGGACCCAGTCCGCCGATGAACACGATGAGGGGGGAGCGTTCGAGCGCGGCACGCAGCACTCGTGCCAGATCCTCCCTCGAATCTCCCACGATGGTCTTGAATCGCACCAGTATCCCCAGGCTGTTGAGCCGGTCTGTGAGGTAAAGGGAGTTCGTGTCGGTGTGCTGCGGAGTCAGGAGTTCGGATCCGACGGCGATGATTTCGGCATCCATCTTTAGCTATCGGCTTTCAGCAATTAGCTTTCAGCTCTCAGGTATCAGCTCTCAGTTCCAAGATTCCAGGTTATCGCGCCCCTGCCTAGCGCGCCAAACAGCCCGCACTACAAATTCCGAGAAACTGTATGCAGATAGCTGAAAGCTGACAACTATTTGATCAGCGGCAATCCTTCAATACCTAAAGCGAGATCAATCAGCGAATTATTCGTGGCAAGAATCATCGCGCCATGGCGGCCAAACGCCAGGCCCACCAGGTCATATCCGGAGACGACCAGTTCGGCTCTGGCAGCGGGGGTCAAGCGAACCACGCCTCGCTTGCCTGCCAGCGAAGCGGCCACGTAAAGATTTCCCTCGGCGTCAAACGCCATGCCCTGAGGCCGTCCCAGGCCACGGTAAAAAGTCGAGACCTCGCCCGCCGGAGAGACGCGCAAAACGTGATCGAAACTTGAGGTGGTGGGACCCGTCACATAGAGGTCTCCCGTGGCGCTGAACGCCAGGTGGTATGCCGCCACGCTGGGCTCAATGGTGGCGAAGACAAAAATCTGGCGATCCGGGCTGATCTTGAATATGGTCCCGGTGCGGTCCCCCACGTACAGGTTCTCATCCTTGTCAAAGGCGATCCCCGTCGCCACGCCCATTCCCTGCGCATAGGCTGAGCGCTGGCCGCCCGGCGTCACCTTATAAATCGACCCTTCCATCCGGCTGGAAACGTAAAGATTCCCCTTGCGATCGAAGGCGACCCCCGTGGCGTTCATCACCTCATTCAAAAAGGGGGTCATTACGCGGTTTGCATCGATCTTGTAAACCGAAGTCGCAACTTTTTGTCCGCGGGTGCCGCTGAAGGTGGCGAAGATGTTCCCCAGGGAATCCAGGGCGGGATTGGCCACAGGATGCAGATTTTGAGCTATCGTTATCCCCACCACCACAGGGGCGGGCGCGCTCAATCCCGCGCCCGTTTCCACGGTGAGGTTGCGACTGACGACATCTTCGGGGACGCGAACGATCAACCGGTCCGCAGAGCTCAGGAGCACACCTCCGGGCTGATCTCCAAATCGCACCCGGGGGCGGTGGCCGTTCTCAGCCAGGCCACTGCCACGGACCATGATCTCCCCTCCCGGAATCGCAGCGCGCGGAGAAACGCCGGAAATCTGGGGCCGGTTCCTTCCCGCAGTCGCGCCCTTGCCGGCCGGCTGCCCCGGCTTAACCGCCTCTTTGTTATCGAGCTTCTCGGGCTCAGGTTTTTCTGTTTTTTTCCACAAGCTCATTGGGTAGCCAATCCTATGACAGCGAGCACTATGCAACCGTACAGCCCCGCCACGACATCATCTAACATGATACCCCAGCCGCCCGGAATCCGCTCGGCCTTCCGGGCAGGAAAGGGTTTTGTAATATCAAAAGCGCGAAATAGCAGGAAGCCGCCCGCCAGCCACTTCCAGTTGGAGTGTGGGAAGGGTAAAAGGGTCAGAAGCTGGCCGACCACCTCATCTATCACCACCTGTCCTGGATCCGTACGATTGAAGTACTTCTCGGCCTTCCCTGCGGCCCAAGCGCCCAGGAAGAGCAGGAACGCCGCGCACGCAGCCAGGACGCCGCTCGCGGCGGCGCGGTGCAGGGGTAGGAGCGCCACGCCTGCCACTACCGCCACGCCCACCAGCGACCCGGCGGTTCCGGGAGCAATGGGGAAGTAGCCGACGCCACCCACGGTGGCGATCCAGATGGCCGGGCCGGCTTTCCGTTCAGTCACGCTCCCCCTTGGCCTCCGTGGTCTTGCCCTGCCCAGGGCCTTCCTCTCCGGCGCCCATCCGTTCCGGGGCGCGGTAACGCTCCTCCAGCCAGTTATCCAGATCGATCATTTTGCACCGCTCACTGCAAAACGGCCGGAACGGGTTGCCGTCATAAGTCACACCCTGCTTGCAAATCGGACACCGCATAACACACACTTTGCGCCCGGTTCTTGCCCGCGCTTCGCCATCAAATAATCGAATTTGTGGCGGCAGGCCGAATTTGCACCAGAGCGCCCGCCGCCAGCGGCGCCGGGCGCATTGGCCTCTCGGCAAAGACTCGCGCCTCCAGGCGCGCCACCAAGTCGTAATCGTCCGCCTGGGTAATCGTGGCCCAGCGGAAATCTCCAGGCTGCGGCATAGACCCTTCAATTTCATTGATCAGGATGCATCCGTCGATGCCGGGCGCCTGCTTCTCGCCGCGGCCCTGATAGAGCAAGTCGGTCTCTTCCGAAGGACCTTCCACCAGCACGGGCAGAGACTTACCCACCAACCTCCGGAGCCTTCGGCGCGAAATCTTCTGCTGAAGGGCCATGAGCTGCTTCTGCCGCCGGCGCGCGGTCCTGGCCGGAACTTGATTGGGCAAATCGAAGCTTCGGCTGTTTTCCTCATTGGAATAGAGGAAGACGCCGAGGTGGTCAAACTCCGCCGCGGCGACGAAATCCAACAGCGCTTTGAAGTCCTCCTCAATTTCGCCGGGGAAACCGACGATGAAGGATGTCCGCAGCGCCACGTCAGGAACCGCGGCGCGAATCTTCTCCAACAGGCGAAGGAACTGCTGGCCCGTCGAGCCGCGCCTCATCAGCTTCAGGACACCGGGGCTGGCGTGTTGTAATGGAATGTCGAAATATTTGGCGACCTTGGGAGTTTCAGCCACGGCGGCAATCAGAGCATCTGTAACCCGGTTAGGATAGCAGTAGAGAAAACGTACCCAGACCAGATCCGGGATCTTGCCGAGCTCGCGGAGCAGCGCTGGCAGACCATCCCGCAGCCCCAGGTCCTCGCCGTAGCTCGTGGTGTCCTGGCCGACGATGGTGATTTCCCGCACCCCCTGGCGGGCAAGATTCTCCGCCTCGCGGACCACCGAGGCAAAGCGCCGGGAACGGAACGCGCCGCGCATCTGCGGAATTACGCAAAAGGAGCAGGGGTGATCGCAGCCCTCGGCGATTTTCAGGTACGCCGAATAGGCCGGGGTGGAGAGCACCCGAGGGGTGAATTCGTGATAGAGGTACGGCTCCTTCGACCGTTGGGCCGGAGGGGGCAGTGCTTCCTCCGTGCAAGCCGCCAACACGTGCTCCAATTCGTTCGTGCCGATGACGTAATCCACTTCCGGTATCTGTTCCTGGATTTCCCGCCGGTAGCGTTCCACCAGGCAGCCGGCCACGACCAGTTTCCTGGCGGAGCCGGACTTCTTGTAATCGGCCATTTCCAGAATGGTGTTGATGGATTCCTGTTTGGCGGGTTCGATGAACGCGCAGGTATTGACGATGATGACGTCGGCCTCGTCCGGACGCGGGGTGATTTCAAGGCCCTGCTGGGCCACGATTCCCAGCATCACCTCGCTGTCCACCAGGTTCTTGGGACAGCCCAGACTGACCATTCCGACTTTGGGCATAGAGTTTCCGCTTCGCGCCATCACCTGGAGCGCCTGATCAATGAAATTTTAGCACAATTAGTCCCCTCCTTGCCGTTCCCACGCGAGGACCAGATCCTCGGAGGAGGCAGCGATGAACCGGCTGTCAGGAGAGAAAGCAACGTCCAGCAAAGGTTCCTGGCTCTCCTGGAGGGTTTGCAGCAAAGACCCATCTTCGGCGGACCATACGCGCACGGTGTGATCCTCGCCGGCGGAGGCGATCCACTTGCCATTGGGGGAAAACTCGGCCCGATGCACAGCTCCGTGATGCCCGGCGAGGGTGAGGTGCAGCTTCCAATCGCCCGCCGAATAAACTCGCAGCTTGCCATCTTCGCAGGCCGTCACCACTTCCTTGGCGTCCCGGGAAAAGGCCATACTCAAAACGGTGCCTTCGTGGCCGCGCAAGGCATCCACAAACTTGTGAGTTTTCAATTCCACCACGGAAGGATCAGCCCCCGATGTCGTCTGAATCTGCGCCAATAACAGCCAATGACCATCCGGGGAAAATTCGTAGAGGTTGGGAATCTGGGTCAAGTCCGGGATGACGAGTGCGCCCCCTTGCCTGGTCCGGGGGTTCCACAGGTTGAAATTACTGCCCTTATACAACACAAGGTAGCCGATCGAGGGGAAGTAGCGCGCCGGGCTGAACCCGCCTTGGCCCCCCACGGCATCCAAATTCCCCTCGATGTGGTCCCCTTCGATATCCCACACGCACGCCAGCAGGGGAGTGGGGACCGGTGCTTTGCCTTTGGGATGGGTGACGCCATTGGCAAGAAGGAAAACTTGATGGGGGGAGAGGAAACTCGCCGAGTGGATTTCCAGGCCTTCAATCCCCGGGATGTGCGGTTTTAGCACCTTCTGAACGCTGCCCTCCCGCAGATTCATAAGCATTACTTTGTCTTCTGCCACCACGGCGAGGAGGGAATCATCGGGTGAAAATGCCGCATCCGATGAGCACTTCAAATCCATGTGGCCTTCCATGCGTCCGTGGCTGATCCATAGGGGAGCCGTAGGCGGGGACTCCACGGTTTCAACCTGCGCGCGCAGGAGGACCGGGGTGAGAAGCGCCACCCCCAGAATGAAAAGGGGGGTACCCGACGGGACGGAGTTCCAATGTCGAAACCTGGAACTTGGCCGCGGGTAGGTGGGCCTGGGATGTCGGTTCCCGATCTTCCCACTGGTCGATAGGTTAGACAAGTTTACCCTTGGAGATGAGGTCGACCAGGTCGCGATCCGCTTCCAGAAAGTCAAACTCCGCAAGCCTCTCGCGCGGGGCCCACTCAACGGCCTCGAACACCTCGTTGCGAATCTCTCCGTCATAGTTTCTTATTGTGAAGAATACTACTTCCACAAAGCGATCGCGATAGCGGTGGCGCAGTCGATAGACCTCCCGTCCCACTTCGGCCAGAATGGCTAACTCCTCTTCCAGTTCGCGCCGCAAAGCCGCGGGAAGGTCTTCCCCGGTCTTCACCTTGCCGCCGGGGAATTCCCACTGGAGGCCGTAGGCGTCAGAGCTATGGCGCTGGCAGATCAGGATGCAGTTGCCCTTTTGTATGATGCCGGCAACAACCAGAATGGGTTTCTCTGCTTCCATCAAGGCTTGAGATTGTAGCAGACTAATACCTCTCAGAGTGAAATCGATATGGGTCTCAATGTAACCTGAATTGCGCCATGGCTTGAAGTGGAGTACACTGGTGCGGTTTGATTAGTCCTGCTGGGCGAGCGCCGGGGAAGAGCGGTTACCGCGCCGGTGCAAATCAGCTTGCCCATGAGGGCGCAGTCGTAAATGGACCCGGAGTTTAAGGCGGAAAGTATTCTCACCCGGCTCAGTCAACAGCTGACCGCATTGGAGAAGCGTGACTTTGAGCAGTGGGTGATCGTAGTGGGGACGGGCATCCTGGTGGGGACGGGGTTGGTAGCGATTCTCTTCCCCAGTGCGATTCTGCGCAAAGGAACACTGCAATTTGAACTCTCCGTCTCTCGTGAGCTTTTTTTGGGTTTGATCGCCCTGCTGATCCTCTTCAACACTTACATGATTACAAGCCGCCTGAAGCTGCGGCGGACGCGAGGTGATGTTATCTCCACCGCCATTCATAGCGAGCTGCTGCGGCTGCAATCCTTCAGCGATCCCCTTACCGAAGTCTACAACCGGCGCGCCCTTGACGATATGCTGAAGAAATACATCAGCCGCGCCGAGCGCCTGAACAAGCCGCTCAGCTTTCTAATGAGCGACGTCGACTCCTTCGGTCAGATCAATTCCCGCTTTGGCCACACCACAGGTGATTTTGTGCTCCTGGAGGTGGCCACGATCATCAAGTCCGCCGTGCGCGGGTCCGACGCCGTGATCCGCTATGGCGGTGACGAATTCCTCATCATCCTCGCCGATGCACCTTTGAAGGATGTCCAAGTGGTCGTCGGACGCATCGAGAGATTTGTGCAGGATTGGAACCAGAGCGGACACTTGAAGGATTTCCAATTGTCCCTGAGCCTGGGGGCCTCGGAATGGTCGCGGGGAAAGACCGGCGAGGAGATCATGAACGAAGCCGACCAGCACATGTTCTCCGCCAAGGCACGCGCCAAGGAAGGCCGCCCTGCCTCCGCCGAGTGAAGCTGCGGTATGAGTATAGCGCGGGCCTTCTCGTCTTAAGGCTATTCCCTTATATAGCTATAGAAGCTACGGGAACGGTGCTGCGCTCCCCGGCGATGACGACGATGCCGGATTCCGTCACATGCCATCCGTGCGCCCGGTCGGCCTCACGGTCGTATCCAATTTGGGTATCCTCGGGAACACATACATTCTTGTCCAGAATGGCGCGGCGCACTTTGGCATGGCGGCCGATGTCGCAGTTATCCAGGATAATGCAGCTTTCCACCAGGGCGCCGGTGTGAACCCGCACGCTACGCCCCAGGACGGAGTTGCGGACCACGCCACCGGCCAGAATACAACCACCAGAGACGATGCTGTCAATGGCTTCGCCGCGCCGACTGGCCTCGTCGAAGGTAAACTTGGCGGGGGGATCGGGGTAGCTGGCGCTGCGTAGCGGCCACTGGCGATTGTAGAGGTTCAGTTCGGGCTTGACGGATCGCAGGTCCATATTGGCTTCGTAGTAGGCGTCGATGGTGCCGACATCGCGCCAGTAGGGAACGGAGTCTGCTGCCTCGCCGGGAATGCGGTTGGACTGGAAGTTGTAAGCATAGAGATGGGAGTTGCCCGCGAGTTTGGGCAGGATGTCTTTCCCAAAGTCGTGGTGGCTCTCCGGGTCATTAGCGTCGGCATGGAGCAACTCCATCAGGGTATCCTTGGAAAATATGTAGTTGCCCATTGAGGCATAGACCTGATGGGGATCGCCGGGCAGAGTGGGTGCGTCGGGGTTCTTCTCATGAAATGCCCGGATGCGGCCTTTCTCATCCGCTTCAATCACTCCAAATTCCACGGCATGCTTGCGCGGCACGGGGATGGCAGCAACGGTGACTTCCGCCTGCCGGGCGACGTGAAACTCGATCATGCTGGCGATGTTCATACGATAGATATGGTCGCCCCCGAAAATAGCCACCACGTGCGGATCCGACTGCTCGATCAGGTTGATGTTCTGCAAAATGGCGTCGGCCGTGCCCTGGTACCAGGTTTCGCCCTCCGAGCGCATCTGGGCCGGCACCGGAATGATGAAGTGGTTCTTCAGCACCCCGCTAAACTGCCATCCCTCGCTCAAGTGTTGGAGCAGAGACTGGCTGCGGAACTGGGTTAGAACGTAGATCGAATTGACGCCGGAGTTAATAAAATTGCTCAGGACAAAATCGATGATGCGGTATTTGCCTCCGAAAGGAACCGCCGGCTTGGCGCGCTCCCGCGTGAGGGGAAAGAGCCGAGTGCCTTTTCCCCCTGCCAGCACAATGCCCAACACCCGAATATACAAGGCCCCATCCGTGGCAGAACCTGGCTGATGAGTGGCGACCTTTTTCTTCGACATGAAGCGCTCCCGAAACGCGTCTGTTTAATAATTTTAGCAGAGCCGGACTGGGCGGGGACAGCCCTATTACGTTCCCCCCAAGCCACGCCGCAAGAGGGTTCACCAACCCCGCCCGGAAATGCTGCGGCATGCAAGTGAGCGCTTGCCGAACTATATGTAACGAGCTAGAAGGTCCGCGACGGCTTCCAAGAGGTCATGGTCATGGGGACTAAATGCAGCAGGTTGATCGCTGTCGATATCGATTTCGCCCAGGATTTCACCTTGACGCTTGATGGGCACCACGATCTCAGATCGGGTCTCCAGGCTGCATGCCAGGTACCGGGAGTCGGAGTTGACATCGTTCACCACGATGGTTTCACCAGTGGAGGCCGCCGCGCCGCAGATTCCTTGGTTAAGCGGGATGCGGGTGTGAGGAGTCGGCTTGCCCACGTACGGGCCTAGTACAAGTTCTTGCCCCTGCAGGAGGTAGATCCCCACCCAGTTATAGGACGGTCGCTCCCGGTGCAACAAGTTCACGGTCTCAGTCAGGAGTGAGGTATTATCCTGAAAGTAGCTTGTGAGGCCGCGGACGGATTCCAGGATCTCGGCATCATTCATGAACCAGCTCCGGTATCGACGCACGGATTATATAACCGTTTCATCCAGCACGGGGAAAGACCAAGGAGGGAAAGGGCACGACGGGTGACTCCCGTCCGCAGCCACATCGGGATCCTCTCCTGCGCCATTTTTTTCGCGTCCTGTCCACGACTCTTTTGTACCCAACGTGTTGTATATAATGTGGGATCTATGGTCCTAGAGTCCGACCTCGAGCTTATGCTGCGTGTCCGCGAGGGGGATGCGGCATCCTTTGAGGTACTGCTGCACCGTTATCGCGTGCCGCTGGTCAGCTTCTTCTGCCGTATGGTGCGGGATCAAGGACTGGCCGAAGATCTGGCGCAGGAGGTCTTCCTGCGTGTCTACAAGTCGCGGGAACGTTACCAGCCGGAGGCGCGGTTTACGACATGGCTTTATCGCATTGCCATGAATCTGGCGCTGAATGCGATCCGGGATAGGAAGGATGCGGTTTCGGAGACTCCTGATGGGGATTCTGATACCGGATCCGTCTTCGACCGTTTCGCCGATCCGCAACCCACGGTGGAACAGCGATTGATGCAGGTTGACCGCCAACGCTTGATCCGCCAAGCCGTCGAAGCGCTGCCGGAAAGACAGCGAGCGGCGGTGATTCTGCACAAGTACCAGGAAGTGGATTATCGCCAGATTGCCAAAATTCTGAGTTTGACGGAAAGCGCCGTAAAATCGCTGCTCTTTCGAGCTTACGAGACGTTACGAGTGCGCCTGGAGCCGCTGCTCCGGGAGGGGCAGATATGAAGTGCCTTGAAACTGAAAGACTGTTTCGCTACGCATACCACCTGTTGAATGAATCTGAGGCTTCCCAGGTGAGCGCCCACCTGGAATCCTGTCCCCGCTGCCGCGAGATTGTCGCGCAGCATATCCGGCTGGATGTCTTGCTGGACGACTGGAAAGCGCCCGGGCCTCGGCCGGGGTTCGACGTCCGTGTCCGGCGGGCCACGGAGGCCCAACCGGGGAATGTCGGAGCCTGGCGCCTGTGGGGCTTGGAGTGGACCCGCGGTCTTGCCCTGGCCTGCCTGGCCACCCTGATGGTCGTGGGAGTGGCGTGGTACCGCCATAGTTATCGCCGGCCTTTTGGTGCTCCGGCAATCACAGGCCGTCCGTCGCATTCCGCACGTGCCGGCGCAAGATCATCTCCCGGGATGAAGATTAAGCCCTCACCATCCGGCAATGACTCTGAAATTGAGCAAACTGAAGGCGTTCCTGCCGCCCCCGGGGCAGTTGCTTCCTGGAACGAGGATAAGGACGCGCAAGCGTTGGAAGACTATGATCTGGCCGCGAATTTCGACCTGCTCTCGGAGCTTCCTGAGAGAGCTTCGCAGAGTGCCAACTAGGCCGGCAGTTGCCCCTATGGGTGTTCGAAGAGGGTATGTCTTTCTCTACTACGCGCTAGTCGGCGCCGTAGTGTTGGCACTGCTCCTTGCTCCCGCTCCCGGCCTTGCCAAGAAAGAAGCCGGCAAGGCCCAGCACAACCCTGCCGGACCCGCGCCCCGGACGGGTGGTGGCAACCCCCAACCGCGGCAGCAGGAACACCCACTGCAGCAGCATCCGCAACGCGGGGGAGTTTTCCAGCGCCTGCGTGAACTTTCCCCCGAACAGCAACAACACTTCATGGCGAACAATCCTCAGTTCCAGCGCCTTTCACCCGAGCGCCAGGAGCTGATCCGCGAGCACCTGCGGCAATGGAACGCCATGACTCCCGCAGAGCAGGAGCGCGTGCGCCAGCGTGAGGAGATACTCCAGGCCCTTTCTCCGGCGCAGCGGCAGGAAGCACGTGAAATTTTCCCGCAGTGGCGCAACCTCACGCCGCCGCGCCGCCAGGCTTTGATGGTGGCCTTTCGCCACCTGCGCGATCTCCCGCCCGACCAGCGCCAGGCCTATCTGAACAGTCAAGGTGTGAGCGAACAGTTCTCGCCTCACGAGCGAGACATCCTTGGAGGGATGAACCGGCTTCTGTCGAACGGGCCGGTGCGTCCAAGCCAGCCTCCCGAACCGCCGGACGAGTAGTTGCGTGTCCGGAAAACCGGCCGCGTTCGCCGTACCGGGATTTCCCAATAAAGTGAAAATGATGTGACCATGCGCGCCGCAGCGCCCCGATCCACCCGCTCGGGCGCATCGGACAATTTGTCGCTTTTGCCTTTGACCCACCTTTTATAGCTATAGCTTTCGAGCCGTGAGAACCAGGTCGGGCGACCCATCCGGAGCAAACGGGGCGCGCGCGAAATCTCCCCAGAGATTAAAGTCGCCCAATCCCGCTTGGGTGGCGACGTCGACGAGGAGTTTCTGGAAGAGTGGAATCTGCCGGGACGTCCGGGCGTGGGCCTGCCATTTGCCGCCCTGCCTGGGGCGCGCCAGGAACATGGCGTGGAAGTTGATGTAGTCGCGGTGATACTCGGCAACCTTCACTAGCAGGACTTCTTCCTCCGCCGTCTCCCCGGCCAGGACGGGGAATTGGCTGACGCGTTGTTTCCACCGGAGGTCGTAATTCAGGTTCTGGGTCAGGAAGAAACCACCCGGGCGCAGGGCTCCGGCCACGCCGCGCAGGGCCGCGTGCAACTCTCCCTCAGTTGAGAGACCAGGCAGGGCATTCCCCAGGCAGAATGCCGCGCCGAATTCCGAGCCCAGTGCAGCGGCGTCCTCCATGGTGAGAAGTCTGACTTCGGCCTTGCCGCCCGCGATGGCAAGGGCGGAGGCCGCGGCCGTCACTTTCTGTTGCGCATACTCCACCATGCCCTCGTCGGCATCGAAGCCCACTACGTCAAAGCCCTGCTGCGCGAGCGCCACAACGTGGCCACCCGTGCCACACGCCGGAACCAGCACGCGCCCGCCCCCCTGCCGCGCCAGGTCCGCCAGCGACGGCATCTCGCGCGCCAAGCGCTTTTCCCAGTTGATGACGGCGTCGTAATAGGCCGCGATGTAATTCGACATGATGTGCACCTCTGAGTTTTTCGCCCATCCCTGGCCCCTACACCCCCTGTTGCCGACCTGCCCGAACCGGCTATCCGCCTGGTTTTTCAATAAGATCGCCACAAATTGAGATATCTAGCCTATAATCAACAACATCGCGAGAAGTGAGCCACCCTCAATTTTTTCTGCCTTTATTTTCAGCAACATTCGCGCTTTGATCGCAAAATTGTGGGACCCCTTTTTTTGGGGGAATTTTCCAATTCCCTAAGTATCTTATTTTCAGTGTTTTGGAGTTTCGGGCGGGACGAGTCAAAATCCACTATCCACCTGTATTATCAATGACATCGTCGGAGGAAGATTTTTCCTGCTTTACTACGTACGCGCCGCCGGAACTTCATGGGCGTGTTATTCCCACAGCAGAGCCTATAATCCTAACATATAGCCCATGCACCTTGTCAAGTGAATTCTGGCGAAATTCCCCGCCGGGAGGCCAAGATTTTACAAATCTCACCGAAAATTTCCTGCCGGTAGGAAAGCGCTTTTCCGGTTGCGCGCCGGGGAGGACAAAATGACCCTGCTGGGGCAGCGCCAGCGAGGAGGAGGACACGCTACGGGAACGCTCGACCGGCGCGTGAATTCCGCGCAACTTGATCTCGATGGCGTCCCGCCGCCTTGCCGGCTCGACACGGGAGGAGTACGCTGGGCCACGTGAAAGGTCAAATGAAATAAGAGCGAAGGGTTAATTTGCCCGAGAAGAATAGGGAGATAAGGGGTTCACTCCACTCCAGTCCCGGAATTTCGGAATTTAATTTCGTTGTCTTTCGCTATCGGCACTATCTTCGACAGCTATGCCGCTACGGCATGGCTGGCCACCGCTTGTTCAATATCGACTAACCACATGGTTAGTTGACCACTTTGGATGTTCGCAGGCAGCGGCGGCTGGGCCACCCTCTTCCCCTTGCTCTTTCGCCTTACGCCCGTGCGATTGTTATCGCTCGACGCGCTGAGGAAATACCATCCCTCCTTCATCACCATATGTCCCGTTGTTGGTTTTATGGAATCGGAGACAAGGATGTGAAAATCAACTTCCTTTCCTCTGTATTGCAGCGCGTGGTTTTCGTGGTCATAGCAGATTTCGAATCCGAATTCAAAGCCTCCGATTTCTGCCGTCGCGGAGCTGCATCCCGGAACGTAGGCTTGTTCGCTTAGCGGCGCTATCCCGGTTTCTTGGTAATCCCATTGCTTCCGATAGGGAGTCCACTCCCTCCCGGCCAGGAACGGGTAAAGCTCGTCATAAACTCGCCACTTCGTGGGCCCGGTAGTGCCCTTCTCTTTCTCTTTGGTATTTACGGCGCTGGCGACATCTCTTAAGCTGGGTGACACGCCCTCTACGGGTTTGTCCACGGCACGTTGATTCTTTTCCACCTTGATCCATTTGGAATCAGCCGGGCTAGTGTCTGGGTTCTGCTTGAAGGCGCTAGCGCGGTTGAAAAATCTCTTATCCAACTCGGCTGCCACCAACTGCGCCTGGAATTTTTTCAGTTTTTGCGGGGTATCGATTTTTTCCTTCCAGAAAATGGTTCCCGGAAACATCAGAATCTTTGATACGCCTTGCGGATTTTGCAAAGCTCGGTCAGCACGGCGTCTTTCTCGCTCTCGACCATTGCCGCGCGCCTGGGTTGTTGCTCCTCATCCGTGAACTGGTTTCACTAAACGGCTCAACGTTGAATCGCAGCGCCACCTTCCATCGACTTTTTGGCTGTTCCGCGGTGGCTCAATGCCATACCCTACGCCGCCCCCCGTCGCTTATCAACGCATATCACACCGGCTGCGGGCGAGGCGAGGGCGTCGGGGGCGCGTGGCCGGCTGGCGCACAGCGAGCACAGCTCTGCGCCTCATGTTCCCTTCCGCACCTGTCGATAAACATCTAGCATGCCCCTTTACGGACGCCATTTCGAGCGCGGAGGGTTGCGATCCATCACCACTACCACCTACCGCCGCGCCCGGCTGTTTACCTGCCAGCGCTTCCGCTGGACGTTGTCGAGGTTCTGCGTCAACTGCGGCAGGAAACCGGATTCCTCCTAAACGGTTGGGTTCTGATGCCCGGTCATTTTCACCTGCTGATTCGTCCCGGCCCCCCGGAAGAGACCGACCGCTTCATAGAGAAGATTATATGCATAACGACCCTGCCACCGCGCGACTGGTCGCTACGCCCGATCAGTGGCCGTGGTCAAGCTTTCGCTTCTACTATCTGAACGATTCCTCCGCAGTGGCCATGGACCACGTCCCATGATCCCCAGGTCGCAGAGCTAAGGGTCGCTCTGCGTCGGCCGGCCCAACCTCTGGGTTACCCGCTCTGCCTATCATTCCTTTCCCACCCCGACGAAGTTGTTACCCGGCGCCCCTGTTGCGAGCACCAGCCTCGCCACATGCGTCGATATGCCTCCTCCAAAGCCCGAGTGAACCCCGCTACGTCGCAAAGGGGTGAGGCGCGCATCCGCTCACGCAACCCGAACCGAAGTTCTGTGAGGCGCGAAAGATCGCGTGCCAGGCCTACGGCTATTTGCAAGTAGGATTCGGGGTCTTCTGCGACGAGTTCCTGGAGCCCAACCGAGGCGAGCAGGCTCGCCCCGACGCGCGCACAATGCCGGTCGCCGCGCAGCGTCACCACCGGTACTCCCATCCACAGAGCCTCGCAAGTCGTCGCCGTCCCGTTGTACGGAAATGGGTCGAGCGCAACGTCGACAAGGGCATAGCGCTCCAAATGGCCTGCGGGCCTGACCCGCCACTTCAAAAGGTCAATCCGCTCTGGGGCGATGCCTTCGTTGGTGAACCGGCGGCGTAACTCGTCCGCGGTTGGGGGATCCCTCATTTGCACGGTCTTGATAATGAGGCGTGAACCGGGGACCGCACGCAACAGCCTTGCCCACAGCCCGACCACACGCCGCGTCAGCTTGGGAAGGTTGTTGAACGAGCCGAAGGTGAGGCGCTCCGCCTCAAGCGCCGGCGGTGGGGAAACGGGCGGAGCGTGTTCGAACGCGCGATAGCACAGAAAGGGAGGGCGCAGCCGCATGAGCGCCTCGCTGTTAAACTGCTCTGCCTCCCCCTCCGGATCGGCGATCCCGTCGGTGATGCGGTAGTCCATCGCACTGAGCCCGGTGGTGTTGGGATACCCCAGCCAAGTGGACTGGACAGGCGCAGGCTTTAGAGCGAATACCTCGACACGGCTCCCCGCCGTGTAGCCCCCGAGATCGACCAGGATATCGATACGATCCGCTCGGATACGCTCCGCAAGATTTTTGTCGTCCCACCGATGGACCCTATGCCAGTGTTCGGCATGCGGCTTTAGCCGGGCGGTGGCCTCGTCTTCATCCGCCTCGTCGAGCGAGCTGTAACAAAACACCTCGACCTCCTCGCGATTGTGGGAGGCGAGCAGGGGGGCGAAGAAAGAGCATACGGGGTGATCGCGGAAATCACCGGAAACATACCCAATCCGCAAGCGACGCTCCGGGCTGCGGTCGTTCGCGTAGGTGCGGTCGAGCGGCGCGAGCGGCGGGAAGAGCGCGGCCCAGGCCCGGTGAGCGGCGTAACACTCCTCCGGGCTGGCGTCGCCGTCGTAGTTCATCGTAAAAGCGAGATTGCTATGGGCGTCCGCATAGTCGGGTTGGAGGGCGATGGCACGGCGGTAACACTCCCCCGCCGCGGCGATATGACCTTGATTCAAGAGGGCGTTGCCAAGACGGTAGTGGGCCTGGGCCAATCCCGGCTTAAGGGTCAGCGTCCGGTGAAGGCTTTTCACCGCCTCGTCGAGGTATCCCTGTACGAAGAGTGCATGTGCGAGATCAAGCTCCGCTTCAGCGAATCCAGGATCCAGGACGAGGGCTCGGCGGAAGCGCCGCTCTGCGTCCTCGTAGCGCCGTTGCTTCATGAGTTCGACACCAAACCGGTGGTGCGCCGCTGGGGAGCGCGGCATCAAAGCAACCGCCCGGCGCAATAGCGCCGCGGCACGCCTCGGTTGATCCTTCTGGCTGCTAATCTCAGCGAGAAGCAATAGGGCATCAAAATACTTCGGATCGGGGAGAGAGATTCGCTTGAGTGCGACCTCGGCAGGGTTGATCTGGCAGCGCACGAACATCCGTTGCGCAAGCGCATAGGTCCGTTGCGTGCCGTCCGCGCCACCCGGCGATAGCTTCGACCCGTCCCTGCTCACCCAGGCTCTCATCGGCACCACCGGCACCCGGCTTGGGAGGCCCTTTCCATTAAACCCGCACCACCCTTGGCCTACGGCACGCCCACGAAGTTAATTGTTACCGCCAGGGCTGCCCCCAGGGACCTTGCGATCGACGATCTGCACTACAATTCTTCAGCCTTATCGATTGAAAGCATCGGTATCGATTTGACTTCCTAATGCTTCGTCGCCGTCCATTTAAGGCCGCCAGCAGCCCTCTCCAGATCCTTATCTGAGAGTTCGTCGCTCTTGCTCTTGCCAGGCTTTGTCGTTTGCTGGTCGGGATGCTGCCCCTTGTTCTTTTCATCTGCCATTGCTGTTTCCTCCTACTTGACGTCTGCCCAAAACAAATGGGTTCGAACTCCGAAAGCTATAGCCCTGGAGCGTAGGCACCCTTAGGGGGTCTAAGCTCGGGACTTGGCCCGAGGCTTTGATGCGCGGCCCCGGACTTGATTAATGGTGCCGCGGCATTTGGGCGAGCCACAGCAGCAGGGAACTCTTGGGCCCCGATGCGAATACCGATAGTCAAGGGTAAGTTCCTCACCTGCCGCGATGGGCCGGACGCTCCGGAGTTCAATGCGATCCGCGAGTTTTCGCGAGCGCAGGTTCGGGTCGCAACTGTGATTGATGAATTCTGCGCCGCTCCCTCTCACGGAACCGTCAATTCTCCAAAACTTGTCGAGTTTGAACGCGTAAGTGGCCTTTGCGCCCTTTGACCGCCGGAATGATTCAACGGGGTTGACAAGTTCTCCGATGTAGTCGATCACATTGCGCCGCGCCGGAATATGCTCCGCGGTGAACACGCCCCAGCGGTGAATACGGGACTTGCCGATCCGCATGCGAAAGTGGGCATGGCGCGGGTCGATGCGGAGCTGCTGCATTCTCCGGGCGGCCAGATACGATTCCGGATCGGCATCCTTGAGCAGCCAGAACTTTCTGCCGCCCGGCGCGAACAGCCAACCCGCTCCGGTCTCCACCGGCTCAACGGCCAACTCGGTAACACGTTTACCCGAAGCTTGCCGGATGAGCGCGCGCTGCTCCGCCGTGAGCGTGATGACCACCGGAGCCCGAGCCATGGTGCCCCCTCCTGGATATGTATCTATGATCGCCCGGTGTGAACACAATACCACCGTCGCCGGTAATGGGGTCGGTGCTGGTCGTAACCGGCCGGCCCTTAAAGCAGGGAAAGGTCGAGAAAGAAGGCCCCGGCCGTCCTACCGGCCATCAACATTTCGGGTTGCTTTTCACGTCCCAGCCGCCGCCCGACACTTGCGAAAGGTCCTCTTCGGAAAGGTGGCCCGTCGACGCAATGTTTATGCTCACCTCGGTAAGACTCTTGCCCGTGGCGGCCTTGATCTGGTTCTGTTGGTCGTCGGTCAATTTGATGGTGACTTTGTTTCCAGCCATGTCATTGCCTCCTATTCGGATGTTTAACGGAGTCGTTGCCGGCTTGGGGCGGTTGCTTTCGGAACGCGTTCATGCGCGCCGGGGACTCAGACAGGAATCAGCCCTAACCCTCTCTGCCTTTTTGTGTCACTCCGCCAGCCACTTGCCCGAGAACTTCTTCGGAAAGGTGATCCGTCGCAACGTCAATGTTCAGCTTTGAGTTGCTGTTGCCGGTTGCGGTTGCAGTCTGTTTCTGTGGGTCTTCGGTCGGTTCGATGGTCCGTTTGGGGCCAGCCATGGAGCAACCTCCTGACTCATTGAGTTTTCGCGGTGAATCACGTGTCAGTCATTTTGTCATTCTATGGAAAGGATGTCAAGTTGGCGGAAGAGGCTGTCTCCACTTAGGGGTGCGGTCGGGTGCCTATTCCCGTTTTCCTCGGGCCGTCACAAATGAAGCTTGCTACCGACCTGCTCCGGAGATATAATTCTGACAGACATCATTCTTGATGACCGACATAGCTCAGATTTTCGGCCCCTGCCCTTGGGAGATCAATGCGTCTTGCACTGAGAAAAGGAGAATACGATGAGCGACATTACCAAAGGGACTGAAGCTGGACAGCAGCCAGAGGAATTGAGCACGGAAGCGCTGGAGCAAGCGGTGGGCGGAGGTACTGCGGTTACAGCGCACGCCGATGAGTCCCCGAAGGAAACGACCACGTTTGAGTATGGCGG
>DATJVT010000163.1:0-13586 GCA_035501695.1 Terriglobia bacterium
AACGCTTCCAGCACCGTCGCCGTAACTTCAATTGCATCTTCCTTCGCCATACTTGTTAGCTCTCAGCTTTCAGCCGTCAGCTATCGGCTACTCTCCCCCGCAAATCCACAATTCTGAACACCGCATCGCGCTTTGGCTGAGAGCTGATAGCTGAAAGCTGACAGCCCTATCACAAGCGCGTTAGAACATCTGGGCCATTCTGGGTTACTGCCACCATGTGCTCAAAGTGCGCCGATAATTTTCCGTCCACCGTTACGGCTGTCCAGTTGTCATCGAGCACCCGAACGGCAGCAGCCCCGGCATTCACCATCGGCTCGATGGCAAAGACCATTCCTGGTTTCAGGACGTCCCCGCGGCCCGCCGTGCCGAAGTTAGGAACCTGCGGATCCTCATGCATTGACTTTCCAATGCCGTGGCCTACGAACTCCCTTACCACGGAATAACCATTTCCCTCAGCATACTGCTGGACGGTGGCGGAAATGTCACCCACGCGATTGCCGAGCCGCGCCTTCTCCAATGCCAGTTCCAGAGCTTCTTCCGTAACTTTCAGCAAGCGCTGCGCGCCTTCGCTGATGGCGCCCACCGGGACCGTAAGGGCGGAATCGCCATAGTAGCCGTCCAGCACCACCCCGGTGTCCAGGCTGATGATATCCCCATCCTTCAGCACCCGGCGGGACGACGGAATTCCGTGGATAACTTCGTCGTTTACCGAAGCGCAAAGACAGCAGGGGTAGCCCCGGTAACCTTTGAACGCCGGCTTCGCTCCCAGTTCCTTAAACCGCCTAGCCACGTATTTCTCGAGGTCAAGCGTCGTAACCCCCGGCCGAACCTGTTCGCGCATCTCCCCAAGGACTTGACGGACCATCCTGCCGCTGCGCCGCAACTTCTCGATTTCAACCGGAGACTTACAAATAATCATGCCTTGGAAAGAAGCTCCAATATTCCCTTGGCGATGGCCTCAGGTTCCTTATCGCCGTCCACCGCCAGCAGTGCACCTTGGGCGCGATAGTATTCAATCAGCGGACGGGTTTGCTTGTGATACGCCTCCAACCGCTGGCGAATCGTAGTCTCATTGTCGTCGGCCCGGTGCAGCAATTCTCCGCCGTCCTTATCGCAAACACCTTCGGTCTTGGGGGGATTGAAATGGATATTGTAAATCTCCCCGCAGACCGCGCAGGTTGCGCGCCCGGTGAGCCGCTTCAGGAGCAAGTCCTCGCTCACCTCTATATCCAGCACTTGCGGCCGGCCCTTCCCTTTGGCAGCGACCATGCGATCCACAAATTGCGCCTGCGAAAGGGTGCGCGGAAACCCGTCAAGAATAAAACCGTTCTGGCAGTCGGGTTCATTAATCCGCTCTTCCACAATACCGCAAACCACTTCGTCGGGGACCAGTTCGCCCGCTTCCATCTTCACCTTGGCCGCCATTCCCAAAGCGGTCTGTTTCTTTACCGCGTCACGCAGCATGTCGCCGGTCGAAATCTGGGGAATGCCAAAAGCCTTTGCCACTTCCCTAGCCTGTGTTCCCTTCCCTGCGCCTGGAGCTCCCAGGAAGATCAGAGCATGCGTTCGCATAACCATCCTCCGAACGCCTCATCAAGACCGCCGTCCCCGAACCCTGCCCTTTTTCAAGAACCCCTCGTAATGCCGCATGATGAGCTGAGCTTCCACCTGTTGGACGGTGTCCATGGCCACTCCCACCACGATCAGGAGCGAGGTTCCGCCGAAGTAGAAGTTCACATTCAGGCCATGCAACACCCAGGTCGGCAAGTGCGCGTCAAACCAGAGGCCACCCAACCAGTTCGGCAAGTGATTCACGCGAAGTCCTGCCAACATGAGTTCGGGAATGAGCGCCACCAGCGCCAGGTAAAAGCCGCCAACCCAGGTGATCTTGGTTAGCACGTCGTCCAGGTAGTCCGCCGTGCGCTTGCCAGGCCGGATTCCCGGCATGAAGCCGCCTTGCTTGCGGACGTTGTCGGCAACCTCGTCCGGGTTGTAGACAATCGAGAGGTAAAAGTGGGCAAAGAAAATGATCATTATGACGTATGTCAGCGTATAGAGCGGCTCCCCGTAGGCGAAGACTTTGGAAAACCAGCTCAGGCCGGCTCCGACATAACGTATCAGAGCGACATTGCTTTGATCGAGGCGAAACAAACCCAACGTTTGTGGAAAAGTTAAGATCGAAACCGCAAAGATAATCGGCATCACGCCGCCGCTGTTGACTTTGAGCGGGAGGTGAGTGGACACGCCGCCCATGATCCTGCGCCCAACCACCCGCTTCGCGTATTGGATGGGAATGCGCCGCTCACCGCGTTCGACGAAGACGATGCCCCCGACAATCGCCACCATGAAAGCCAGAAGCAAAAGCAGTATGAGGAAATTCCAGGTGTGATTGACAAAGACCTTTTCATAAAGATCGGCCGCAGCTCGGGGCAGCCCCACTACAATCCCGGCGAAGATCAGCAGCGACATGCCATTGCCGATGCCGCGGGCGGTGATCTGTTCGCCCAACCACATGATAAAGATGGAGCCCGTCGTCAATGTCAGCACGGTAGTAAAAATAAAGGCAGGGCCGGGGTTGTTCACCAGCGCCAGCCCCTGGCCCGTCTGTTTTTGCAGGGCAATGGCGATTCCGAATGCCTGGAACGCGCTTAACCCGACCGTCATCCACCGGGTATAGTCGGTGATTTTCTTGCGGCCTAGGTCGCCTTCCTTCTTGAGTTTCTCCAGGTGGGGTGAGACCACAGTGAGCAATTGCAGGATGATGGAAGCCGTAATATACGGCATGATGCCCAGAGCAAAAACCGTCAGCCGCCGCAGGCTTCCGCCGGAGAACATCGACAGCAGTCCGAATAACGACCCCGCCAATTGGCTGAACGCCTGCTCGAACACGTCGGCATTGATACCGGGCGTGGGAATAAACGCCCCCAGCCGGTACACGGCGAGCATGCCCAAGGTGAAGAGGATGCGTTTGCGTAAATCCGGAATCTCGGTAATGCTTTTAAGAGACTCGAGCATTACGTAATAACCTCGGCCTTCCCGCCGGCTTTCTGGATCTTCTCGATGGCCGACTTGGAAAACATGTGTGCGGAAATGTGCAAGGGCGACTTCAGTTCACCATCACCCAGAACCTTGAGTCCCGCGCCCAGTTGCTTTACCAGACCCCGGGCGACGAGAAACTCCGGCGTGATTTTATCTTCCGGCTTGAAATCCTGAAGGTCCCCCAGATTCACAACCGCGTAGTGCTTGCGAAAAATGTTGGTGAAGCCGCGCTTGGGGAGCCGGCGGTGGAGCGGCATCTGGCCGCCCTCGAAGCCGGGCCGCATGCGCATACCGGCCCTGGACCGCTGGCCTTTAGCGCCGCGCGTGGCGGTTTTCCCGTGTCCCGATCCCATTCCTTGACCGATCCGCTTGGAGCGTCGGTTGGCCCCCCCCGGCGGTCGCAGTGTTCCAATGTGTGTCGCCATATTCGTTTTCAGCCTATTCCACGCCAGATTGCGCCGGCTCAACTCCTTCCGGCGCACTTTCCTCTTTCTGCCGGGCCTCCGTGGATTGAGCCTCCGGAGGGGCAGCCTCCCTGGCAGCCGGCTCGCCCGCTGCTCCCGGAGATGCCGGCGCAGCCGATGCCGCAGATGGCGCCACTAGCGGAGCATGAACAGTATATTCCGGCACGGAAGCCCAGGCCGGAGCCACCGGCTCGGGAACGATTTCCAGCATATGCGGGACGGCGCCCACCATGCCCCGAATTTGCGGAGTATCAGGGCGCACAACGGTGTGATTCAGCTTGTTCAAACCCAGGCTCCGCACAATCGTCTTTTGATGCCGGGTAAAGGCGATTCCGCTTCTTACCCATTTGATCCGAATCATCTTGCCGGTCTTCTCCGTCACAGTTCCTCAACCTCAGCTAGATTTCTTCCGCGGCTTTGCCGCGGGTATTGGCAACTTCCTGCAATTCGCGCAACCGAAGCAAAGCATCCATGGTCGCCTTTACCACGTTGTAAGGGTTCGTGGTGCCCAGGGACTTGGTCAGGACGTTCTGAATTCCTGCCGCTTCCACCACGGCGCGCACCGCGCCACCGGCGATCACTCCCGTTCCGGGGGGTGCCGGCTTCAACAGCACCCTGCCCGCCCCATAATGTCCCGTGACCGCGTGGGGGATGGATCCCTGCGAGACGTTCACTTTGGCCAGCGACTTTTTCGCAGACTCGATCCCTTTGCGAATCGCCATCGGCACTTCGCGCGCCTTGCCAGAGCCGTACCCGACGACACCGGCGCCGTCACCCACGACCACCAATGCCGCAAAGCTTAGGTTCTTGCCACCTTTGACGACCTTGGTGACACGGTTAATCGCAATCACCTGGTCCTTGAGCTGCAATGCGTTCGGGTCAATCCGATTGGCCAAGTCTTCCTCCTGCTTTCCGTAACTCTCAGTTCGCAATCGGCTCTTATTTCCGTTTCTGCCTGGGACGAGCCGAATATCGCTCGCTGAGAGCCGACAACTACCTCAAAACTTCAGTCCCGCCGCGCGAGCAGCGTCCGCCAAAGCCTTGACACGCCCGTGATAAGCGTATCCCCCGCGATCAAAGACCACGGCGGGGATCCCCGCCGAGATGGCGCGTTGGGCCAGGACTTGCCCCACCGCCTTGGCCGCCGAGACATTTCCACCACTCTTGACCGTCTTGCGCACGTCTTTGTCCCGGGTGGAAGCCGCAACCAGGGTGTGGCCTCTACTGTCGTCAACCACCTGGGCATAAATGTGGTTGAGCGACCGAAATACATTTAAGCGCGGCGACTGGGCCTGACCGCTAACCCGCCCACGGATTCGCCCGTGAATCCGCCGGCGCGCCACGTCCTTGGAAACTGTCTGTAACATCGTAAACTCTCCGCTTATGATGCCGCCGGGCCTTGGCCCAGCATTCATGCTATCATCCAGGCCGGGGGTTTATCCTGCCTTCCCGGCCCCTCCGGCTGCCGCGGCTGCCTTGCCGACCTTCTTCTTCAGGCGCTCGCCGGTATACCGAACACCCTTGTTCTTGTAAGGATCGGGCGGCCGCAGGCCGCGGATCTTGGCAGCCACGTGTCCTACCAATTGTTTGTCAGGTCCGCTGACAATGAGATGGGTTTGCTTCTCCACGCTGATCGAGATTCCGTCGGGAACCGGGAATTCGATGGGATGCGAATAACCCAGCGTGAACGTCACCGATTTACCCTTTGATTCAGCGCGATAGCCAATTCCGACGATATCCAGGTGCCGCTCAAATCCCTGGGTCACCCCATGGACGGCGTTTGAGAGCAGGCTTCTGGTCAATCCGTGCAAAGCAGCCTGTTCGTCTGTTTCCCGCTTCAGGAGGAGATGGCTGTCCTGCTTCTCGAACTTGATCCCCTGGGGCAGCGGAATCCGCAGGCTTCCCTTGGGCCCCTTCACCGCCAAGGACGGCCCGTCCGGCTGGATGGTCACTCCGGCCGGCACAACAATTAACTTTCGTCCTATTCTCGACATGGTTGCAAACCTGATGTCCTCACTTATCGGCAATCAATGATCCGCCGTCGTATACTTGACACTAGAGCCTTTTGACCGGCCTCTATCCTAAGCCACACTGCAAAGCACTTCACCGCCGACTCCCGCTTTGCGGGCGGCCTTGCCGGTCAGCACACCACGCGGCGTCGTGAGGATGCTCACGCCAAGCCCTCCCAGAATCCTCGGAACTTCGCGCGCGCCGACATAAACACGGCGGCCCGGCCGCGAAACCCGGTCGATGCTGGCAATTGCGTTCGTGCCGTCGGTTGCGTACTTCAAGAAAACCTTCAAGACCCGTCTCTTGCCTTCGTCACCCACCTTGAAGTTGCTGATGTACCCTTCCTCTTTCAGGATCCGGGCCACTTCCACCTTGAGCTTCGAGGAGGGCATATCCACCCGCGGATGTCGCGCTTGAATCCCGTTGCGGATTCGCGTGAGCATATCGGCGATAGGATCAGTAACGGCTGACATAAGACTCCCGATTCTGCGCTGTCCGTGGAAGCGGGGGAGCGCCCCGCCCTTCCGCGCTACCAGCTTGATTTAATCACTCCAGGGATGTCGCCCCGGAGCGCCAGCTCCCGAAAATGGAGACGGCACATTTTGAATTTGCCGATGTAACCGCGCGACCGCCCGCATATCAAGCAGCGGTTTCGATGCCGAATCTTGAACTTCGGCTTCCTGCGCAATTTGGCCATCATGGAAGTTCGTGCCACGTTTTACCCCCCTGCCTTTTCACTGGCCTGTGCCGCAGCCTGGCGGCGCGCCGCCTCCGAACGGAAGGGCATCCCCATGTGCCGAAGTAAAGCCATGGCCTCGGCATCCGTCCTGGCATCGGTTACGATCGTAATATTCATTCCCTTGGTTTTATCTACCTTGGCATAGTCGATTTCCGGAAAAACCAATTGGTCCCGCAGCCCTAGGGTGTAATTCCCCCGGCCGTCGAACGCCCGCGTGGATACGCCGCGGAAGTCCCTGACGCGGGGCATGGCCACATTGGTCAAGCGGTCGAAGAACTCGTACATGCGATCGCCCCGCAACGTCACCACCGCGCCGATGGGCATGTTCTTTCGCAGCTTGAAGTTGGCGATTGACTTTCGCGCCCGGGTGACAACCGGTTTCTGCCCGGTGATCTGCCCCAGTTCCTGAGCAGCCGAGTCCAGGAGTTTGGCATTCTGGATGGCCTCTCCCAAACCCATGTTGACCACGATCTTCTTCAGCCTCGGAACGGCGTTGGCATTGGCGTAAGTAAATTCCTTCACCAGGGCCGGCACGACTTCCTTTTGGTATCGTTCTTTCAGTCTCGGAGCCATGATCGCTTTCGTTCCTCCCGGCCTTTACTTATCCAGAGATTTTTCGCACTTGGCGCAGATACGCGCTGTCTTGCCTTCCGCCATTTGCCGGTGTTGGATGCGTGTAGGCCCGCACTCGCTGCACACCAGCGCCACGTTGGAGACATGGATAGGGCCTTCCTTCTCCAGGATCCCGCCGCGAATCTGCTTGGCAGGATTGGGCCGGACGTGCCGCTTGACCATATTGACGTGCTCGACATAGACCCGCTGCTTGCCGGGTTCTACCTCCAGCACCCTTCCCCGCGTTGGCTGCCCCGCCGGACCCCGGCTTCGCCCCGCGATTACTTGCACCGTGTCATTCTTGCGAATGTCCATGAAACATCCTCGCACCGTCTATAGCGTCGCCATCCGTATCGCAAGACTTGCTGGGGGCCAGCGGAACTAGCCACAAACCAGTCCCAGCACAATCCCGCCTTTAAAGAACCTCAGGCGCCAGGGAAACGATCTTCAGAAACTTCTTTTCGCGCAGTTCACGAGCCACCGGCCCGAAGACCCGCGTTCCCACCGGTTCGCCCGCATCATTGATCAGCACTGCGGCGTTTTCGTCAAAGCGAATATAGCTCCCATCCCGCCGCCGCTGCTCCTTCCGCATCCGCACGATCACACACTTCACGACTTTGCCCTTGGGAATGGCGCTTTCAGGGGCCGCCTCTTTGACCGCTGCCGTGATGATGTCGCCCAATCCCGCCTGTAATCCTGCGTCCCCGCCCAGGGGCAGAATGCAGGAGAGTTTCCGAGCGCCGGAGTTGTCCGCTACCTGGAGAATGGTCCGCATCCCAATCATACTTCCACCTCCGGCACGGGTGCGACCAGCGTGGCCTTGGCAACAATCTCCACCACACGCCAACGCTTGCGACTGCTCAGGGGACGAGTCTCCTGAATCCTCACCATATCGCCCACTCGGCACTCATTTTTTTCGTCGTGCGCCAGAAAATTTTTCGAGCGCCGCACGACGCGCTTGTAGAGGGGATGGATGACCGACCTCTCCACGGTAATCACCACTGTTTTCTGCATCTTATTGCTGGTGACTACACCGACCTTTTCCTGCCGCCTGCCCTGCCCGGCGCCTTGCGCCTGTCCACCCGCTATATCCGCCACCTTGCACCTACTTGGTTTGGGTTGCGCCCACCTGGCGCTCACGTATTAGAGTCTTTACTTTTGCGATCCCCTTGCGCAGTTCCCGGATGGCAGTCAAGTGTTCCGACTGCCCGCCCGCCATCTGGAATTTCAGCCTGAAAAGTTGATCGGAAAACTCGCGCTCGCGAGTCTTCATCTCCGCATCTGTCCACTCCCGCATCTTCTCGGCGGGCCACTTCCATCGCTTGTCTTTCTCCAGCTTCATAAATTCCGCTCCACAAAAGGCTACGCTGACTGGGCGCGCGTTACAAACTGGGTCGGCAGCGGCAGCTTGTGACTAGCCAGCCGCATGGCCTCTCGCGCCTCCGCTTCCGGCACCCCTTCCATTTCAAACAGGATCCGCCCCGGCTTCACCACCGCCACCCAGAACTCCGGCGCGCCTTTGCCTTTTCCCATGCGGGTTTCGGCGGGTTTCTTGGTTACAGGCTTGTCGGGGAAGATCCGAATCCACAGCTTTCCGCCGCGCTTTATGAAGCGCATGATGGCCACGCGGCTGGCTTCTATCTGGCGGTCGGAAATCCAGCCGGCTCGCATAACCTTGAGCCCGAAATCCCCGTAGGAAATGTCGGACCCGCGCCAGGCTTTGCCGCGCATTCGTCCCCGCTGCTGTTTCCGGTACTTTACTTTGCTCGGCATTAACATATTCTGTTTCTCAACTCCCGGTATTCAGCTTGCACTTGCCTCCCGCGCCGGCCACGTCCTTACGCAACCGGGGGAGGGGCCACAGGTTTCTCCTGCGCCATAGGGGCCGCAGCCGCAGGTTCTGCCGCGGGCTTTTCCACCCGCCGCTTTTGCTCCAGGATCTCGCCGTTGTAAATCCAACATTTCACGCCGATCACACCGTAGGTGGTTCGGGCTTCGGCCTGCCCATAATCGATGTCAGCCCGCAGGGTATGCAAGGGCAGGCGGCCTTGCAAATACCACTCCGATCGCGCAATTTCCGCGCCGTTCAGCCGCCCTCCGCACCGGATCTTGATTCCTTTGCATCCGAATCGCAGCGCAGAATCCACCGATTTGCGCATGGCGCGGCGAAAGGCCACGCGTTTCTCCAATTGCAGGCAGATTGCTTCCGCCACCAGTTGCGCATTCAGTTCCGGCCGGTGGACTTCCTGGATATTGATGGGCAACACCTCGCGCCCTGTGCGCTTTTGAATTTCTTGCCGGAGGCGGTCGATTTCCGCCCCTTTTCGGCCAATGATTATGCCTGGCCGGGCGGTGAAAATCGTCACCTTCAGTTTGTTGCCTGGGCGCTCGACTTCGATCGACGCCACTCCGGCAGCGCGCAACTGGTCCTTCAAGCGTGCCTTCAGCTTCAGGTCTTCATGGAGCAGATCCGCGTAATCCTTCTTGGCAAACCAGCGCGATTTCCACGTCTTGTTATATCCCAGGCGGAACCCGTAAGGATGAACTTTCTGACCCACCCTGTACCTCCTTCGTAGCCATCAGCAATCGGCTTTCAGCTAAGGCACTCCAAATCGATCGTGTCATCAAGCTGAGAGCTGAAAGCTGTGACCCGACAGCTTCATTCTTCTTGCGCTTCCACCACCACAGTAATCGAGCTCGTCCGGCGCTGATAACGATAGGCGCGACCCATGGGAGCGGGCCGGATACGTTTTTGGCGCGGCCCTTCGTTGACAAAGGCCCTGGATACAACAAGGTCGTCAACGTCGAGGTGTTCTGCCTTCTGCTCCGCGTTGGATACCGCCGACCGCACGATCTTCTCGACGTCCTCTGTCACGTGCTTCTTGGTGAAACTCAGGATGTTCAGAGCTTCAGTGACGCTCTTGCCCCGGATCAGATCGACGACCAGCCGGGCTTTCTGCGGCGAAATGCGAACGTATTTGTATGTAGCGCTTGCTTCCATCGATTCACCTATAATCGGCTATCAGCCGCCAGCTATCAGGCTTCAGCTTCTGGCGCCTGCTGCCTCAGAACTCGGTCGCCTCTTCTGGCTTCGGGCTGAGAGCCGATGGCTGTATGCTCCTTCTCATGCACCTGCCGCGGGCGCTGCCGGCTTCGGCCCGCCACTAACCGGTGGCGGAGCCGCTGCGGCAGCGGCTTTCTCTGCCGCGACTTTTACTCCGTGTCCTTTGAAGGTGCGTGTCGGGGAAAACTCACCCAATTTGTGTCCCACCATATTCTCGGTGATGTACACCGGGATGAACTTCTTGCCATTGTGGACCGCCACCGTGTGCCCGATCATTTCAGGCACAATCGTGGACCGCCGCGACCAGGTCTTGACGACCTTCTTCTCGAACCGCCGATTGAGCAGTTCGATCTTCTTCATGAGGTGATCATCCACAAACGGACCCTTCTTCAGCGACCTACCCAAGTTGCCCTCCCTCTATTTCCTCTCACGCCGCTTGACAATATAACGGTCCGTAGACTTGTTGTTCCGCGTCTTGTAGCCGCGCGTCGGTTGACCCCATGGAGTAACGGGATGGCGGCCACCGGAAGTCTTGCCTTCCCCACCACCCAGCGGATGGTCCACCGGGTTCATGGCCACGCCGCGAACCGTGGGGCGGATTCCCCTCCACCGCTTGCGGCCAGCCTTGCCGATGGAGATGTTCTCGTGGTCCAGATTGCCGAGTTGCCCGATCGTAGCCACGCACTCAATGAAAACCTTGCGAACTTCACCCGAAGGCAGCCGCACCTGCGCGTACTCTCCTTCTTTGGCCAGCAACTGCGCCGCGCCCCCGGCGCTGCGCACCATCTGGCCTCCCTTCCCCGGGCGCATCTCAATATTATGAATCATGGTGCCCACGGGAATGTTCTTGAGGGGCAATGCGTTGCCAGCCACAATATCCGCCTCGGGACCGGAGACCACGTGATCCCCCACTTTCAGCCCCTGGGGATAGAGAATGTAGCGTTTCTCGCCGTCCGCGTAACTCAAAAGCGCAATGAAGGCGGACCGGTTCGGGTCGTATTCGATCGTGGCCACACGGGCGGGAACACCGGGCTTGTCCCGCTTGAAATCAATCACCCGGTAGTGGCGCTTGTGGCCACCCCCGCGCCGCCAGATGGTAAGCTCCCCCTGGTTATTCCGGCCTGAAATGCGGGTCTTGGGCTCCAGAAGCGGCTTGTACGGGCGCGAGGTGGTAACCTCCTCAAAAGTCAAGCCCGTCTGAAACCGCCGTGTTTCCGTGTAGGGTCGGTAAGTTTTGATTCCCATAACCTTCATCTTCCGCGGCACGCGCCGCTCAACTCATCGGACTTCCTCACGCGATATCCGTGTACTCCGGAACCTTCTCTCCCGACCGGAGCTTAACATAAGCCTTCTTCCATTCCGGGCGGCGGCCAACCGTTTTGCCCCGGCGGCGTTCCTTCCCCGCAAAAGTCGAAGTTTGGACGGCCTCGACTTTAACTTTGAAAATTAACTGGACTGCTTCTTTGATTTCGGTTTTGGTCGCGTGGGAGTCGACTTTAAAGCAAAGGGTCCGGTTAGCGTCTTTTGCGGCCACACTCTTTTCCGTTACGATCGGCTTCTGCAAGATACGGTAAGGGCTCCTGTTCATCGCAGCGCCTCCTGGAGCCGTGTCAGAGCCCCTTCCGAGATCAGAATTTGGTTGTGGCTGAGCAGATGGTACGGATGCAACTCGTGCCGCCGCACCAAATCACAACCTGCAATGTTCCTCGCGGAAAGTTCCAGGTTGGGGGCCACCGTATTGTCCACAACGAGCACGCCTTTCGCCAATCCCAGCTTCTCCAGAGCGCTGGAAAATACCTTGGTCTTAGCCTCAACCAGATTGAATTGGTCCACCACCGTGAGCTTGTGGTCCTGGAATTTCGCCGCCAAAGCCGAACGCAGAGCCCCCCGTAACATTCCTTTCGGGAGGGTGTAAGAGTAGTCGCGAGGCTGCGGCCCGTGGGCAATCGAGCCGTGCCGCCAAAGCGAACTGCGCGTGCTGCCCACGCGGGCCCGGCCTGTTCCCTTCTGCCGCCAGGGTTTCTTGCCGCCTCCACTCACTTCGCCGCGACTCTTGGTTTTGTGCGTCCCGCTGCGCTGGCTGGCGAGATACTGCTTGACCGCTTCCCAAAGCAGACTCTGGTTGGGCCTTGCGCCGAAGATTTCATCAGCGACCTGGAGGTCCCGCACGGTCTGCCCTTCGAGGTTTTTGACTTCAACGGTTGCCATGTTGGTAACAAGTTGTAAGTCGCCGGTTGTCAGTCGTCAGCAAGAACTCCGCGGATTTCCGCCTGCCAACCCTCGACTCCACTCTTCCTTTCCTGTGCTGCCTTTCGCTTCCCGGTTATCGCCTTCTTTGCAATAACCCGTCTACAGCCTTCGTCTACTTATGAGGCGCCTTGGCCTTGTGCACTACGACATAGCCCCCCTGCGGTCCAGGAACACTACCTTCTACCAGAAGCGTATTGTCGTCGGCCAGCACCTGGACCACGCGCAGGTTCCGCGCGGTCACCCGGGCATTTCCCATGTGCCCCGCAGCGCGCATGCCCTTCATCACCCGGGAGGGAAAGGCCGATGCGCCGATCGATCCCGGCGCGCGGTGGAACATCGAACCGTGCGCGCCTCCACCTCCGCCGAAATGATGCCGCTTGTGAAATCCGGCAAATCCCCGTCCCTTTGAGGTGCCGATCACGTCGACCCGGTCGTTGACGGCAAAAAGGTCCACGAGCACCTTGTCGCCAACATTAACATCCCCGCCATCCGCCGCCATGGGAACTTCCCGAAGAAAACGCACCGGATTCGCATTCGCCTTCTTGAAGTGTCCCCCAATGGGTCTGGTCACTCGCCGCGGGGGGGGCAATTCCACCAACCCAAGTTGCGCGGCCTCATACCCGTCGGTCTGGGACCTCTTCCGCTGTATTACGACGCATGGCCCGGCCTTCAGCACCGTGACCGGAATCGTGTCGCCGTTATCGGCGAAAATCTGCGTCATGCCGAGTTTCTTGCCTAAGATCGCTTTTACCATGTTAGTCACTTGTCAATCGTCCGTTGTCTGTGGTCCGCGACTGACTGCGAACAACTGACGACGGACAGTTTTACTTCGTGTGCTCTTTGCCGAACGCCTTGATTTCGATGTCGACGCCGGAAGGCAAATCGAGCTTCGTTAAGGCCTCGATGGTCCCCGAGGTCGGTTCCAGGATGTCCACCAGCCGCTTGTGCGTGCGGATCTCGAACTGCTCACGGGATTTCTTGTCCGTGTGGGGAGAGCGCAACACGCAATATTTATTCTTGACTGTGGGCAGCGGAATCGGGCCGGCCACCTGGGCGCCCGTGCGTTTTGCCGTCGACACAATCTCCACCGCCGACTGGTCGAGAATCCTGTGATCGTAAGCCTTCAGACGAATTCTAATTTTCTGGTGTAGCATCATTCTCTCTTAGTTCTCTCTTAGTTCTCAGTAGTCAGTTATCAGTTTTCAGTTGAGCCCACTCGCCCGCCGGGGCCTTTACTGAAAACTGAGTACTGATAACTGACGGCTTCATTGAATTATCTCCGCCACCGTGCCGGCGCCCACCGTGTGGCCGCCTTCCCGGATGGCAAACCGCAGCCCCTTCTCCATGGCGATGGGCGTGATCAACTCGATCTCCAGTTGCACGTTGTCCCCCGGCATCACCATCTCCG
>DATJVT010000164.1:0-7378 GCA_035501695.1 Terriglobia bacterium
AAATCGTCGGTCCCTCCAGCAGGGCAAAACGAGGCACCGAGTTGGCCGTCAATCCCCGGTCAGGACGGTATCTCAACCTGTGCCGCGGCTAAGTCCTCCGGCGTGTTGAGGTTCCGGAAGATGTCCGGACCGAATCCGCGAGCACGCAACTCTTCCTCCTCAAGGTACAACGGCGCGGCGGCCTTGATGGCGTCCTCCACGCGATATCGTCCCCGGCGCAACTGCTCTTCGCAGACGCGCCGGAAGGAGCGGCGACAGGCCAGGGAGGTCGATTGGACCACATGTCCACTTCGAGCCGCGACCACCGCGACCTCCGGGCACGTTCGGGCACGTTCGAGCAGGTAAGTCATAAAGGCCACCGGCAAGAAAGGAACGTCGACGGAAAGGATCACATTGAGATCGGACCGGGTGGCACCCAGCGCCGCATGGATGCCGCCCAGCGGCCCACAGTCGGGGAACTCGTCCTCGACGATCCACGCTCCCATTGCCGCGTATCGGGCTCGAGACGCCAGGATCCCCACGCGGGGGGCAACCTGGCGCGCCAAGCCTAGCGCCCGCTCCAGCAGGGTACTGCCCTGGAAAGGGAGCATCGCCTTGTCGCGGCCCATGCGAGTGCTCTGGCCGCCCGAGAGTACAAAGGCCGTGACATCCTGCTGCATCGGCTGTGCAACTCCACTTTCCCCCCGGCATTGCCCGATGGTCATAGATGCCCGCCGGCAAGACTGAAGAGCAGGACGGCAAGGACAATGAGGGTTATGACCACATACAATCGGTCTCGCTCGTAGGCAAAAGCCACAACCGAGAAAGCCACGCGCGCAATGGGAGTACCGATCAAGAGCAACAAGCCGAGTTGGATGAGGTTGCGCCCATGCAGCGACGCGGCACCCATGATGATCCCCGAAATGGAGCGGTATTCCAAGGGTTCGCCCATGAAGTGGCCATATCCGGGCATAGCACGGCCATGGCGGGTCAGGAAGATGATTCCACCAAACGCGACCACCGCCGAAGCCACCTCGACGCCGGAGCGCAAAAGATTAGCGACGAAACCCTCAACCCGCTGGTCGGTCCAAGCGGACGACGGCCGATTCACCTTAGAGCCTCCCCGTAATGCCGTGATAGATCATTTCGAAGGCCAGCACTGCGACCACGATCCCGAAAATGACGCGGAGCAGGGAAGTGCGAGTCCTGGGTAGAACCCGCGCTCCCAGCAGTGCCCCCAGGGCCACGCCCAGCATGACGGGCATCGTCAGGCCGGGATCGATATACCCGCGCTGGAGGTATACCCCGGCGCTGGCCGCGGCGGTGACTCCGATCATGAAGTTGCTGGTGGTGGTTGATACTTTGAAGGGTATTCGCATCGCCTGGTCCATGGCGATCACCTTGAGCGCTCCTGAGCCGATGCCCAGCAGCCCGGAGAGTCCCCCTGCGACAAACATCAGGCTGAATCCCGCCGGGACGCCGCGCACGTGATAGGTCTTGACGCCCTGTGACGTGGGATAGGTGGAGTCGAGTTTCAGCAACGCTGCGGTGCGGTCGAGGCCGCCGTCGGAGCCGGACTTGGAAGCCGTCCGCGTTGAAGCGTAGGCCGAGCCAAGAAGCACGATCCCGAAAATGATGCTGATGGCGGAAACCGGCAATCGGGAGGCGACCGATGCTCCCACCACGGCTCCCACCGTTGTGGCGATTTCCAGAAACATCCCGATGCGGATGTTGGTAAATCCCTCCTTGACGTAAGCCGCAGCCGCCCCGGACGAAGTGGCGATCACCGAGACCAGGGAAGCTCCAATGGCATAACGGATATCAACTCCGAACACCAGGGTCAGAAGCGGCGTAATGACAATGCCCCCGCCGAGTCCGGTCATGGCTCCGAGAAAGCCTGCCGCCAGCGATCCCAACCCGATCAGGAGTGTGAGTTCGAGGATGTTCACTGGTTCGCGCCCGCTTGCCGGGGATCGTGCCCGGCTACAGGACTCTTCCTTGAGTACCCGCCCTCATTACTTGCGGCAGGATGGTTGGCCGTCGCCTCTTCATCTGTAGGAGGCTCATGCCCGTGAGAACGGGATTGGAGTATTACTTAGGAGCCTCCGCTCGGTGGGAAGCTCTTCAGACCCTTCGCGGCGAGTTGCGTGGCCGCCTTGTCAATATCCTTTGGCATCTTGCCGGGGTTCTTTAGTCTCTTCTTGAGGAGAGTGGCCCATGCCACGGCCTGGGTTTTGGCATCGACGATCTGGAAGAGGGCCAACCCTTCCATTGCAACCCAGACGTTCGGAATAGATCCCGGAACGGTATAGGTCGCCCAGGAGTTCACTACTCCCCACCCCATGAGATCCCACGGTACGTACCCTGCTCCGACCTTCGCATCGGCGATTCTGGAGCCGCCGTATAGATTCACTGTAAAATCGGGGGCATTCTTGTCCTCCGTAAATCCTTTGGCGCGCAATTGGGTGTCGACGGCCTGGACGAGTGAATCTTCGATCACCTTTTGGTTCTCAGGGCCCTGCTGGGTCAGCAGCTTGCGTTCACCCCAGGCATACGTCTTGTACCGGCTGAAATCCAATTTGTGGTCGTACTGGGTCTCAACCTTCTGGCCCCGCGCGCTCGATAAAGACAGAATCACGCAGACGATCGCCCACCTGATCTTGACATTCATAATCTCCCCCCTCTTCTCAGTTGCCCAGGTCAGGCTGGAACGTGCAATGGGGGCCGACTCCATGAAAATCCATGCTGGATCCCCCTCGCAAAACCTGATTCATGAATTATAGGCGATCCCTGCGCCTAGTTGCATTTATACCCTGACAGGTGTAGGTTGTCAGCCCTTAAAGCGGACCATCGACCCTGGAGGTTTTTCGAAAATGGACAGCGTACTTGCTCCTCAAGCCGTTTCCCCACAGGAAGAGCAAAGCGTCAAGCTGCCGGGCGAACGCGTTCTCTCTCTCGACGTTCTCCGCGGCTTTGACATGTTCTGGATCGTCGGTGGGGAAGAGATCTTCCACACCCTTGCGGCGGCCACGGGAGTGCCGTTCTTCATTGCGCTCAGCGCCCAGTTTACCCACGTTAAATGGGAGGGTTTCCACTTCTACGACATGATCTTTCCGCTGTTCCTTTTCATCATGGGCGCGTCCATTCCTTATGCCCTCATCGCCAAGGCGGAGAGAGGCGTTCCACGAAATAAGCTATATCAAAAGATATTTACTCGGTTTGGACTGTTGTTTCTCTTTGGAATGATCTACAACCAGGCCTGGGTGACGGACTGGGCCCACCCCCGGGTGGGGAGCGTGCTCGGCCAGATTGCTTTCGGTTATCTCTACGCCTCCCTCATTGCCCTGAACACTCCCAAGCTGCGCTCCGTTCTGAGCTGGCTCGCCGCATTCATGACGGGGAACGCCCTGCTGCAATTTCTCTTTCCGGTCCCTGGATTTGGCCGCGCCGTGTTCACGCCACAGGGTACCGTGAACTACTACGTGGACCGAATGTTCATGCCGGGTTCTTTCCTCTACTACCTCACCCCGGATGGCACCACTTACGGCCTCCACGATCCCAGGCCATCCAATGCCTTTCCCATGTACGGCGTGGAAGGCTTCGTGGATTGGTTCTCGGTAGGCATCATCGCTCTCGCGGGCCTCAGTGCCGGACTCATTTTGAGAAACCCGAAGATTTCCCCTCACCGCAAGGTGGTGATCTTTTCGATTACAGGGTGCGCCAGCCTCATCTCCGCCCTCATCCTGAAACGCTGGTACCCCATCATCAAGCTGATCCAAACCGACACCTTCTACCTTTATGCCGGGGGCTTCTGCTTTCTCTTGCTGGCCCTCTCCTACCTGGTCATCGATGTCTGGAAGGCTCAAAAATGGACCTTCTTCTTCAAAGTGATCGGGATGAATGCCATAACGGTCTACCTGGGATACCAGGTGATCGATGTCCCGCACACCTCCCACGTGTTATTTGGCGGGCTGGCATTGTATATGGGAGCTTATGGCCCCGTTTTCCTCAGCCTGGTCACCATCGGACTGCTCTGGGGTGCGCTTTATCTCCTTTACCGGAAGAAGATCTTCCTGCGGATTTAAGCACCCCCGGATCAGATCCGGATGAATTCCTTCTTGCGATACATCCAATAGAGAATCAACCAGACTACGGCAAAGGCTGCGCTGGCTTCCAGGAGGCTGTCCCAGCGGCCGATGCGGGGCAGGAGGTGCCCCACGAAAATGTTGCCGATGTGCCGGAAGTCGAAGATCTCCGTCGCCACATAAACGGCGATAGAGTTCATGCCGATCACGATGAAACCGAAGGCCCACTTCTTGAATCCCAGGACGTCAATGATCCAGTAAAAGAACGCCAGGGTCATGTAGCTCAGGCCACCCGCGATCAGCACATAAGAACTGGTCCAAAGCAGCTTGATGACGGGAAACGAGAAACTCCAGAGGATTCCCGCCATCAGGCTGAGTGCGCCGGCGACGAGGAGGCGAATGATCTTGCTCGCCGGCGTCCGCGGGGACATGAGCGTGTGCCCCGCCAAAACCCCGAGCAGCACGGAAGCGCCGAAACCCGGGTAGGTGAGAAACCAGGTGTTCCAGCCATAGTGCAGGTGGCCGAGAATCAACTGATCCACGTAGGTGGGTAAGTTTCCCGTCGGCGTCAACATCCCCGCGCCCACGCCCGGTACGGGAATCAACATCACTACTCCCCAATAAGCCAGTAGAAAAGCCGCGATGGTGGCGGCGTGCCATTTCGCTTTGACTTTGACGGCCACGATCGTCGCGATGAGATACCCCACCGCGAGGCCGTGCAGCACACTGTAACAAGGACGGAACTGATACCAGTCAAACAAGAGCAGGTTCCCCTGGGTGACGGTTCCCAGGCAGAACATCACCAGGGCGCGCCAGAAGGCGTGGAGCAGCAGCGTGCGGTCGCTCTGGCCCTGCGCGCGCCGCTTGGCCACCGCCAGCGGAATCGAGACCCCCATGACGAACATGAAGAGCGGCCAGATCAGGTCGTAAAAGTGCAGCCCCTTCCAGGGCACGTGGTCGAACTGCTCGAGGAATTTGTCGAAGAAGGGGCGATTAATGACTTTCCCCAAACCCAGAAGAATCGCGGTGCCGCCGGTGATCCAAAACATGTCGAACCCCCTCAGGGCATCGAGGGACACCAGCCTTTCTGACTGGAGCGGTATGTTACCAACTGTGCTCCGGGGCGACTCAAGCGCTTGTGTTTGGACTCCCATGATTTTCCCGGCTCCTTTTGCTTACACCTTAACAAAGATTCCACGCCTGTACATCCAGTATGCTACCAGCCAGATTACCATCAGAACCGTGCAGCATTGAGCCACGGGAGCGAGTACGCCGATGAATTTGTAACCCCCCGTGAAAACGCCCACCGCGTGGTCCAGCCACCCGCTCAGGATCTCACCCAGGCAGTAGATGAACAGGGAGTTCATTCCTACCACCACCAGGGGGAACATGGGCTTGCGGATGCCCGCGTACTCCACCAGGAGTATAAAAACCAGCAGTCCCAGGATCACCCAGCCCGTGCAATAGAGCGAATAGGATGCCGTCCACAGCCACTTGTTGATGGGGACCAGTGGCGAGAGGAGCAAGCCCGCCGCGAACGCCGCCACCATGCCGATCGCCAAGGTCTTGATCTGCTCACCGCGTGGCTTCCCGCTGCGAAGCAGGTTGCCCGCCCAGACACCGAAGAGCACCGAGGGGACCTCGCACAGCAGGTTGATGGTGACGCACTGCCAGGGCAAGTTGAAGCTCGCGAGGCCGACCCATCGGTCCAGGCGCGCTCCGGCGTTGGTGACCTGGGCAAAGGCGCCGTCCGGCCCGGGGAAGAGAAGATAGATGGCCGAGTGGATGGCATAGAGCATTGCTGCGACCGCCGCCTGTTTCCACCAGTCGAGGCGCATGAGAAGGAAGCAAACGAAGTAGGTGATGGCGACCACGGTCAGGGTATTGTGGACGTTGAGGTGCGCCCGGTTCTCGCCAATGGAGACGATGATCTGGCTGATGAGAATCAACCGCAGGCAACGAACCAGGACGTGCCGGAAGTTACTGCGTGGCGTCGCCCCCTGCTCGGTTCGACGCGCCAACGCGAAAGGCATGGCCACTCCTACCATGAACAGGAAGGCCGGCATGATCAGGTCGTAAAAGACCGCTCCTCCCCAGGGCCGGTGCTCGAACTGGTTGGCGAGGACGCCGTAGAATCCCTGCCGGGGAAGCCGGGCAAACCCGAAGCCGTCCGACACGAGCAGGATCATGATGAGGCCGCGATAAGCATCGAGGGGAAGGAATCGCGCCTTCACTTCCGCCTGGCGTACGGGTTCACCGGCCTTGGGCGCCGGTTGGAGAGCAGTCGTCGGAGCGGGGGGTGTGAGGGGAGTTGTGGTTAGCGTTGACATGGTTCGTCCTTACTTCCAGGGATCCACGAAGAGCGAGAATATAACGCGTTTTTCGCATGACTATACATAAATTCACCCCAAGATTGCTGGATTGGACACTTCTAACACCCCAATAACCTTAAATCAGGCCAAAAGACTCGGCATATTCTCGGACAATGTGTCAGCTTGTCCTTCGTTTTCATACATATTCCGGCTTCGGTCGGGGAAATTCTTTTGTGCCACCGCTCCCTGACTGCATGCGCCGAAAAGGACGCCCCCCCTGCTGGCGCCCGGCCTCCGGCACTCCCGTCCTGGCGGCCTGCCTAATGCCGGAAATGCATATCCTCAGGCAAGATTAGAGCCCAGGTAACTTGTCAAGTAAAATCGAATGACTTTCCGGTCGAAATGGGCAATATGTCGCAAGTCCGTCGGCAGATTTCCTGCCGGTAGGAAAGCCCTTTTTCAAGCCGGCGATTCACATGACAAAAAGCCGAATTTTCGCAGCGCTATTTGGCGCGTCTCCCGGTTCGGCCCGGTGTTCCGAATAGAGTGGTTTTAGGTTAGCCCGTAAACATCCAATGGATTAGCCGGGCGATGTATAATTAAATCTTCCGCGAACCCAATCCCGTTTCAACAGGAGTGACCGGGAACTACGCCCGCCTCGCACTCGCGTCCCTCGGCGCCACCGTCGCCTACTTCGTCTTCGGGTTCATCATGTTCGCCGCACTGCCCGCCATGAAATCCGAGTTCTTGAAGTACCCTGACGTCTATCGCTCGCGTGAGGCCATGATGAAAGTTATGCCCTACGGCATGGTTGCCATCGTGGTCAGCATCATGGTCGTCGCCGTTCTTTACGCAAGAATATATTCCACAGGCAGTGGGATCGCCTCCGGCATATACCTCGGGGCGCTCATCGGCATCTTCTCGGTCTGCACCTACGCCGTTCACAACTACGTCAACCTGAACATCGGCCTCCTGCTAACGCTCTACGAGGCTATCACCTAC